>CAZNOE010001278.1:0-1504 GCA_964574525.1 uncultured Bifidobacteriaceae bacterium | reverse complement strand
TGGCTTTACTGGCGGTGCTGGTTGTAGTCTTCCAGGGAGGAACTCATAGGAACCCAGCGCCGCCATCGATTTCCAGTCCGACTCCCACGCTCAAGGCCGATCGAGTCGAGATTGATCAACAACTGCTAGGTTCGTTCGACACCGTCGCCGAAATGCCGGATGGCGAACCAGTGCGAATGCGGGTCAATCAATGGATGGACGAGGTCACGCTGCGCGATTCCGCCAGTGGCGTCGAGGTCGTCCAGCGCACACCGCGCATCAAGGTCGTGCCGGTGAACTTTGCAGTTTATTGAAACCGACCATCAACCACTGAAAGAAATGAGAACGAAACTGGCGCAAATATCTTTAGTCACAACCGGAACGCTGGCCTTCGCCGGCTTGCTGTTGCTCGCCACGTCGCGCACGCATGCCGCGGAGACCACAGATCGGAACGTTGGGATCAGCAAACGAGTCGTGGTTAAAGGCGATGACGACCCTGAGAAAAACATTGTCATCAAGAAAATCAAAGATCAGGACGACGATGCCGCGCCCGCGAAAGATCACGCCTGGCTGGGCGTCGCCATCGAGGAAGCGTCGGAAACGCTGGGCGAGCAACTGGGGCTGGACGCGGGCGTGGGCCTGGTGGTGACGCATGTTTCCGCCGACAGTCCCGCGGCGAAGGCTGGCTTGAAGAAGAATGACGTGCTTATCGAACTGGCCGGACAATCCCTCGTGCACCCGGCGCAGTTGCGCAAGCTCGTGCAGGCGCGCAGGCCGGGCGACAAGGTCAAACTGGTCTTCTATCGAGGCGGCAAGAAACAGACGGAATTGGCCACGCTGGAAAAAGCGCCTGTGCGATTTGGCCTGTTCGATGACGGTGGCAAGTCGAGTGAAGACATGCAGCACCTGGAACTGGCGTTGCGCGAATTGCGCGGGTTGCCCGGTGCCGCGTCCGCAGCGGTCCACGTGCAAACCAAAGCGCTGCACGACGCGCTCCGCAATATTTCTGGCCCGCAAAAGGAGCAGATCGAAGTGGAAATCAAGCGGGGCATGGAGCAGGCGCGCAAGGCCATTGAGGAAGCGGCGCGCGAATTGGAGCACAACAAAGGCTCGTTGCAAAAGGAGAGCGCCCGGCTCAAGGAATTGCTGAAGTCAGGCGTCAGCGTGGACGACAACGCCACCGTGGTCGTGCGCAGCAAGGGCAAATCCTCACGGAGCCTGGTGAAAACAGACGACACGGGAACGATCATTCTGGTTGGGCCGCCGAATCTGCACCTCACCGCGCGCGACAAGAACGGCAAGTTGCTTTTCGACGGAGAAATTGAAACCGCCGAGCAGCGCGGCAAAGTCCCGCGCGATTTGTGGGAACGGGTCGAACCGCTGATTAACAAAGAGTCCGTTGAACAAGCAGAGTCCGAAAGGAAGGAGCCGGCATCCACTCCCTAGCGAGACGGATTTAGTTTCATCAAAGGGGTGTGAGACGAAATCCTTCCAAAACGCAATAAGGGCTTGTTTTTGCCGGATG
>CAZNOE010001277.1:0-1505 GCA_964574525.1 uncultured Bifidobacteriaceae bacterium | reverse complement strand
GGAAAACGAAACTCCGGATTGAACCAGCCGTCCGGTCCAGTCGCCGCCGCGTGACCAGGAATTTGCAGAGGCTCGAAATTCAGTTCCGCGCTCTCCTCGAACACGATGGCGCGCTCCAATTCGTGCGCCAGTTCGCGCACGTTGCCGGGCCACGGATACGACGTGAGCCGCCGCCGGCCCTCCGCGCTGAACGGTTTGCGCGGCAACCGATGCTTTCGACAAAGCCGCTCGATGAGCGTCTCGGCCAGTTGCAAAATCTCCTCGCCGCGCGCGCGCAAGGGGGGGATTTGAATCCGAAACAGGTCGAGCCGGTGAAACAAATCTTCACGGAACTGGCCTGCGCTCACCAGTTGCCTGAGGTCCTTGTTCGTCGCCGCGATGATGCGGACGTCCACGGGAATCTCGCGCGTGCTGCCCAGCCTGCGGATGCGATGATCTTCAATCGCCTTGAGCACCTTGGCCTGCAACGCGGCAGAAAGGCTCGGCAACTCGTCCAAGAACAACGTGCCACCGCTGGCCGCCTCAAACAAACCCATCCGCGCCGCCCGCGCGTCTGTAAATGCGCCGCGTTCGTGTCCGAACAACTCGGACTCTGCCAGCGTCTCTGGCAACGCCGGACAGTTGACTTCCACCATGGGCTGGGTCGCGCGCGGCCCGCGTTGATGCAGCCGGCGGGCAAGGGTCGTTTTACCTGTGCCGGTTTCTCCTTCGATCAGCACCGGCGAGAGTTGCTCCTGCATCCGGCGATCGGCAGCGAGAATTTTTTCCAATTGCTGCTCCAGACCCGCCAGCGCACGACCGAAGAAAAACTTTTCCGCGCCTTCCTCCTCGCGGCGATGTTCGTCCACCCGCGCGGCCTGCTTCGTTCGCCGGGCACGCGAGATGACCAGCGGCAATACCGCTGCGTCGAATGGCTTCACCAGGTAATCCAGTGCGCCCAGCTTCATGGCCTCGACCGCGCCCGCCACGCCCGCCTCGGCGGTCATCACGATAACGCCGGTATTCGAGGAAAACTTTTTCTCCGAAAGCAAAGTTATGCCGCGTCCATCCGGGAGATTCACATCAAGGAGCGCGAAGTCGAAACCCAACTCCGCCAGCGAGCGCCGCGCCGCGTCCAGCGTCCCGGCGCTCGTCACGTCCGCGCCCAGCGATTCGAGTTGCGCCACGATTTGTTTGCGCAGCAGCGACTCGTCCTCCACGACCAGAATGTCCAGCCCGGCCAGAATCTTAGTTGGCATGGCATACTTATGCCCCAGCCGTGCGCTGTGGGCGACACGAAAATGGCCAGCGACTGCACGCTGAAATTCATCCTTTTCTGCCATGCCCGTTGCCTTATCGTTGTTCCGCAATGTTTTCGTCTGAAATCAAATCCGTCCACTTCGTCGGAATCTGCGGGACGGCGATGGCGTCCACGGCGGCGGCTTTGAAGCAACGCGGGTTCGCCGTCACGGGCTCGGACCAGAATGTGTATCCGCCCATGTCCACGTTCCTCGCCGAGTGGCAGA
>CAZNOE010001276.1:0-1509 GCA_964574525.1 uncultured Bifidobacteriaceae bacterium | reverse complement strand
CATCCGGCAAAAACAAGCCCTTATTGCGTTTTGGAAGGATTTCGTCTCACACCCTTTTACAGCGTCTCGCGGTTTGTACGCAAGTGCAAAAATTTAAAACATACTTTATGGTTCAAGGCGGGGATTCGTGATTCGGTTGCCAACCGTGGCCGTCCCCAAGCACCGCCGGATTTTAGGTGAGATGATTCGCCGCCATCGGAAGGAAGCTGGCTTGAGCCAAGAAACACTGGCTGAGAAGGCAGAGTTGAGTTCTGTTTTTATCAGTCACATCGAACGTGACGTTGAAAACATCTCGGTCGATGCATTGGCCAGGATCGCCACAGCATTAAAGGTCAGAATCACTGACTTGTTTGGCGGCATTTGACGCGGTTTCGCGTCTGCCCACCAAACCTGCAAATACATGGGAGTGGACTTTCTGGATTTCCTCCGTTCGGGCGAGAAGGACATTCACGCCTTCGCGGAAAGCCGGCGCGCGTGCAGAACGACGCGAAATCAGTCCACGAACATCAATTCATTCGAGAGCAACAAAACCTGCGCGTATTTTTCCAGCGGGGACAGGTTCGCGTTGGTGTCGGGTTGTGAAGCGATAAACTTCTCAGCGAGCCGAATTTCCCCGCTGTCTGCTGGCCGCTGCCATACGACTCGGTGGAGGGCTTGGATCTTATCTGCGCCGCTTGCTGCGCGCTTCACTTCATCGCGTTGAATCAAGCTGCGCGCTTGTTCAATGACGAACGGACTGTTCATCATAAACAACGCCTGCTGTGGCACGGTGGTGTAGAAGCGACCCTGGTTGCTGGTGTCGGGGTTGGCAAAGTCGAACGTGCGAAACAGGCCCGGCAGGTTTTGCCGGTCAATCAAACCGTAAATGGTGCGCCGCGGCGGGAATGGCTCAGCGACGATGTCCACCGGTACGCCGCCTATCTTAAGATCCAGCTTGCCGGAAACCGCCAGCAACGTGTCGCGCATGGCCTCGAAATCGAGCCGCCGTCGTCGCATGTGGTGGAGATAACGGTTGTCCGGATCGGCTTTGATGCTCGCGGGATTCGCCTCGCTGACCTGCTGGTATGTGCCGGAGAGGAGGATCAGGCGGTGAAGTTTCTTTGTGCTCCATCCATTCTCCATGAACGATGCGGCAAGATAATCGAGCAACTCGCGATGCAGCGGCGCTTCCGTGCGGACGCCGAAATCGCCGGGAGTACCGACAAGGCCTTCGCCAAAGTGATGCAACCAGACGCGATTGACATACACGCGCGCGGTGAGCGGATTGTGGCGACTGGCGATGGCGTGGGCCAGTTCCAGACGACCGCTACCATTCGTGAATGGCGGGCGATTCGGTTCGCTCAGCACTTCGAGGAAGCGACGCGGCACTTCGGGACCCGGACTGCCGGGATTGCCGCGCATGAAGACGTGCGAGTTGCCGGGATTGGACCTGTCCGCCAGTGCCATGGCGCGTTGGGGCACGCCGGGATGCGTCCAGCTCAGCGCCTCGATTTTGTTGCGGATCGGAGC
>CAZNOE010001275.1:0-1511 GCA_964574525.1 uncultured Bifidobacteriaceae bacterium | reverse complement strand
TTGCCGCACTGATCCCGTTCAGCGCCGCCTTTTCCTTATCAATCACGAATCGCGCCTTCGGTTGGTCGGCCTCGATATACCAATCCGTATCCACGACACCCGGTGTGCTTTTGAAAACTTGGATAACCTTGTTCGCCAGCGCCAGACGGCTCTCCTCGTTCGGGCCGTAAATCTCAGCAACCAACGTCTGCAACACCGGCGGGCCGGGCGGCACTTCGGCGACGGCGACGCGCGCTCCGTATTTCAAAGCAATTTCAGTGACTCGCGGGCGGACGCGCTTGGCGATGTCGTGGCTTTGGGCTTTGCGTTCGCCTTTCGACACAAGATTGATTTGCACGTCCGCGATGTTCGCGCCCCGACGCATGAAGTAATGGCGCACCAGTCCATTGAAGTTGAACGGTGACGAGACACCCGCGTAAATCTCGTAGTCAGTCACTTCCGGTTCGACGCGGACTGCCGCGGCGATTTCGCGCGCACACTGCGCGGTGTCTTCCAGCGCGCTGCCTTCCGGCATGTTGAGGATGATTTGGAATTCGCTCTTGTTGTCGAAAGGGAGCATCTTGACCTTCACCCAGCCGATGCCCACCAACGCCATGGCCCCGAGGAGCAAGCCGACGATGCTGGCGAGAAAAAGGTACCGCCATTTTCGTTCGGCAATCATCGGCCCCATGACACTGCGATAGAGCTTCGTGAAGAAATCCTCTGGATGCGCGGAATGCGGTTGCGCTTGGCTGTCTTGAGGCGGGATGGCCGAGCCCTCGGTCAGACGCGAATACTTTTTCCCCCAGCGCAGGATGCGAATCGAAGCCCATGGCGTTACGATGAAGGCGATCGCCAGCGAGAAGAACATGGCCGCGCCGGACCCAACCGGGATTGGCCGCATGTAAGGCCCCATGAGTCCACCCACGAAGCCCATGGGCAGCACCGCTGCGATCACGGCGAACGTCGCGAGTATGGTCGGGTTGCCGACTTCGTTCACTGCTTCGACGGCGATGACCGACCAGTTGCGGCCTTTGTTCTGCGGCAGATGAAAATGCCGCACGATGTTCTCGACCACCACGATGGCGTCATCCACCAGAATGCCGATGGAGAAAATCAGGGCGAAGAGCGTGATGCGGTTGAGGGTGTAGCCGTAGAGATAGAAGACCAGCAGCGTGAGCGCGAGCGTGGACGGAATGGCGATGGCCACAATGCCAGACTCGCGCCAGCCCAACGTAAGCAGAATCAACAGCGTCACGCCAACCACGGCTATGCCCATGTGCAGCAGCAGTTCATTTGATTTCTCCGCCGCGGTTTCCCCGTAGTTTCGCGTGATGGAAATTGCCACGTCGTTCGGAATGGTTCGCCCCTTGAGTGCGTCAATTTTCTTCAACACCTGATGCGCAACCGAGATGGCGTTCGCGCCGGGCCGTTTGGCAATGCTCAACGTGACCGCGGGCTGTTCCTCGGCAGTCGTTGCCTTCGCCATGCCCGCCCCGAAGAACACATACTGACTCGGCTCTTCCGCGCCA
>CAZNOE010001274.1:0-1511 GCA_964574525.1 uncultured Bifidobacteriaceae bacterium | reverse complement strand
AGGGTCGGCATGGATCTGGTGCAAGGTGGATAACGCCCTTTCGCGAAGAAGGAATCTTTCGGTTTGGTCTTGGGCGAGCCGAAGCAACTCCGGCGTAGCGGTGCTGCCCAAACCTCCCAAGGTCGCGAGCACCTGCATCGCCCGCTCCTTCATGGTGTGATCTTTCTGTCCCCACGGCCATTTTGTCCGCAGCCAAGACGGGCCGCCGTTGATGACCACACGATTGAGTTTCGATCCTCGATGCAAAATGTTCGTCAACTGCGGCACGGCCTTTTCGCCGAGGAGCAGTGCTGAGAGGTTGACACTAGCGGATGGGTTTCCGGCCTCTGCCCGACGCCGGTTCCAGTCCTTCAGAGCTTCAAGCCGCGCAAAAAGATTGGTGCCTCGGGGTGACGGTCTGAATGGCCCAATCAATTCTTGGTTGGCCACCCATTCCATGACTATCCGCTCTTCGCAAGTCGGTGGCGGCACTGTCCGTCTTTGCCACACGACTGCAACCCACAAGACCGCGAGGGAACACAGCGCGCCAGCGATCAAGATTCGCCGTTTGCGCGTTTTGTCGGCCGAGCCTCCCTCTTTCACGAAGTGAACTGAATTTGTTACAGCGGTTTCTTATGAATCTGCCGGTGCACCGCGCCCAGGGCGCCTTTGAACAGCGGATGCGGCTGGTGCGCTCTGCCACCGTAACCGAAGATTTCTACCGGTGAACTCACAGTTCGAACGGCGTCGGGCACTTGGTTTTGAACCGTTCGGCGCGGCGCCCGGCGCTTGGCGGGAACATGTCCAGCATCTCTTCATTCCAGCGGCAGGCTTCCTCAAAACTCATCCGCCGGGGATGCGGCTGCTGGCCGCTCCAATCCGGGAACTCCAGATTGGCGGTGTCCCGCAAGACGCCGTCACTCGGGGGCGCAGGCGCGCTGGAGCTTTTGGTATAAGTCTTCGGTGCCATGCTTGAGTATGATGTCCCGGATTGCGGGCGCTTGCAAGTCCACCGCGTTGAGTTTGATCAGGTGAATCAAGTCGTCGGAATCCTTCACGATTCGCAGATTGGCCGGCAACGCTTCCGCAATTCTGATGGCGTGGCATTTCAATGCGATCAATTGGTGAAGCGAAACGACGCCAACCGACACGCCTTGCACGGTGGCTCGTTCCGCTCCGGGCTGCATGCGGACAAACACCTCATCGGCCACGAACATCAAATCCAATGGGAGTCGCTCGCCGGGCGCGGGATTGAATTGAAGGAATGTCGGGGCTTCACGATAAACAGTCATGCCCATGCCTTCGAGCAGTTGCTGCCAAGTCTGGCGGCGGCCCGCTTGGGCGAGCAGGTCGAGGTCATCGGTTGCGCGGATGAATCCGTGCGCCATGACGGCGTAACCGCCAATTACCAAGAACGGCAATCCTGCTTCGCCCGCCCTCACTGAAATCGTCCGAAGCAGTTGCATGGATCAATCTCACAGCGGCTTCTTGTGAATCTGCTGGTGCGCCGCGGCAATGAAGCCTTTGAAGAG
>CAZNOE010001273.1:0-1517 GCA_964574525.1 uncultured Bifidobacteriaceae bacterium | reverse complement strand
CACGGCCATTTAGTTTAGGTTTAAGTTGTGCGATGAACATGGCGTCAAAAAACAGTTTTTCTCAGGTTACGCTGATAGTGATAGGAGCGATGGAAGGACTGTTTTCGCCGGGGCGGGGATCTGTCCGGGCGCACACTCACCGGGTTGCTTTGCATCCAGCGTTGTATTTCCTCCAGGACCTTTTGGATCGGACGCCGGCTCCAGAGCAAATCCAGCATCCGTTCCTTCAACGCGTGATAACTCATCGCCCGATTGACCCGGGCCGGATATTGGCGTGTGGCATCTTGCGCGCTCAATTCTTCCTGCGCCTCCTGGCTCAACAAGCTTTCCACGTTGGACACCAACACCGCCGCCTGCACATCCTGCCGCACCGCTTCCACCGTCTGCCCGCTCCAGTTCTCCAAATCCAACCGTCCTTTGAGCATGTGATGGTAGGTTTCGTGGTGCCACCGCCAGTGATACAACCCCGAAAATTCTTGCGTCGGATAAAGGGTTTCATCCAGGAGCGAAGTCACCAGCACTTCCAACTCTCCAGTCGACAAACGCACGCTCACAAATCGCACGATCAGTTCGCTCGGCAGACCCAATTGCTTCAACTGGTCCCGCTGGTCGCTGGCCGCCACCAGTTTGACGACCTTGCTGCGCTGGGCACGATTGATCCGAAACATTTCCTGCGCCGCGGCAAACGAACTCTTCGAACAGCGTCCGACAAAATGCGCGCCGCGCGCCAACACCTGCGCCATCAAAACAAAACCGGTGAAGCCCCGATCCCAGATCAACACATCGGTTTTGCCCACCTGCTCCAGTTGCGCCCTCGCCACGTCCACCTCACTGGTGGCCACCGGTTCCAGGCGCGCATCCAAGCCAATTCGGTTGAGCAAATCATAGAGCACACTCAAGCGAGCGGGCGCATAACGAGTGCCAGTGTCGCCGAGGTGATTGGCCACCGCGACGCCGCCAAAGATTTCGAAAACTTCGGGATGGGAAGGCAGACGCAGGAGCGAGCCGTCGCAGCCCAGCAAGCGATGGCCACGCCAAGTCCGGCGATGTTTGGCTTGTTCCGGCGCATAAAAACAAGGCAGCAACACTTCGCGATTCAATTCGATGAAGGCGGTGTGCGAAAGCTTGGCGCGGGCTTGGGTCCAACCGCCGCCAGTCACGCTGCGCTGGCTGGGTTGAGGCCAGAGTTGATGGAAGAAACAGTGCAAGTGGCGCTGGACGGATTTAGTGGTTTTCTGAAGCAACAAAAGCATGACGCTAGGAAACGTCAAAAGACGCTCTCGAGTAAAGTCTGCCCTGCGAGCGCGATGACGCGCACAGAAATCGGCGGCGAAAATCCGCGCGCGCATTCGCTCGATGAGATGAAGCCAACGTGGGAGTGGAGAGGTCGATGTGTTTTGCATCCCCATTGTGAAACCACATTGTAAATACAATGTACATACTTTTCTTCATCAATTACTTAACTAAATGGCAGTGCACCCCGGCCCTCTCCCCCGGGAGAGGGAGGATTAATTGCT
>CAZNOE010001272.1:0-1521 GCA_964574525.1 uncultured Bifidobacteriaceae bacterium | reverse complement strand
AGACCGGCCACGTGGGTTACTTGCTGCACCACGCGCTCAAGGTCATCGCCGATGAACTCGCCAAAAGCGGAGTTGTGCCATGAACCCCGATTCACCCAAAACCCCGCAGGAAGAAATGGAGACGCGCCTCCTCGCTCTCCTCCTTGACGAGTTGCCTGAAGGCGAAGCCGCCGCCTGGCGCGCCGCCATCGCGACGAATCCGGAACTGGCGAAACTGCACGACCGGCTCAAGCAAACGGTCAATCTCGTCCGCGAAGCGGCCGCTAAACCAACCGAGCCTCCTTCTGTGCCAGCTGCGCCGCTCCAGCTTTCCGAAGAGCGCCGCAAGAAGCTGCTGACGCGTTTCTTGATTCCGCCGCTCAAGGAGCGCGACCGCAAGCCGCGACCAATTGTTCAGTTTCGACTGGTTGAAGTCTTGGCCTTGCTCGCGATCATTGCGGTACTTGCTGCAATGTTGTTGCCAACTTTGAACTCGGCGAAGAGCGAAAGAACGAAGCCGCTCGCAGTTACACTGCTGTCTGGTAAACGAGGGGATGAAGATACCCTTGCGCCTGAAGTTTCCTCGCCGGAACCTGCCGTCGCCGCATTGTCTCGAGGCCAGGCTGGTGACAAGGCTTTGCCTGTTCCTCCGGGGCAGAATGCGGCCAGCATCGATCCAGCAAACGTCGTTGGTTACGTAAACGTGGTTGCTGCCTCAACCACTCCGGAATCGTCGGACAATCGGGTCCAAGTGTCAGGAGCGGTCAGGGACCCGCGTGGAAACGTCAAACCCGTCGAGTCATCACGAGCGGATTTCGAGGATTACCTTAAGCAAGCGCAACGCGAGCTTGCAGCAGGCCCGCCCGCTTTTGCACCGGTCGCACCTGTTCCAGCACGTGCGATGCCTCCGCCCGCACAAATCGTCCTGCCAGCAATAGAGCAATCTCAATCAGCAGGCACCACCAAAGGAACTGAGGTTACGCTGGGAAACAACTTTTCGTGGGGATTGAGCGAGCGCAACGGTCGTGGGCTTGACGACGGCAAAACACAGTTGGGGCAGACTCCCACGCTATTCGCACGCGATCCGCAATCGGCAGGCGTATTGGAAAAACCAGAAGCTTCTGCCGCCAATGCGTTCAAAGGGCGTTATGCCTACGTTTCTCCCGGCAGTGCCCCTTCATCGGATTTTTCCTCAGGCAAACCAGGATCGGCTGCTCAGCCAAGCCCGGAAGCCACGATCAGTCTTTCCCGGTCGCGCTTGCAGGAAGCGCTCAAAAATTCGAGCGGCGCCAGGACAGTAACGGATCAATTCGCCGCAGGCGGCGCTGTCATCCTACCAACGACTGAACTCCCTACGGAGACTTTGGCGCGTGGTGGATCGGTTGCGGCCAACACAACTCCTGCCGCCTCGGAGCAGACAGCATTCAGAAAGCGCTACGGCCTGTCGGCAGTCGAACAGCAAGGCGGCGTGGGCGGCGGCGGTATTGCTTCTGGCGGAGTCGTTGCTTCCAGCGGAGGCACATCCCTGGCGTTGCAGCCGAC
>CAZNOE010001271.1:0-1527 GCA_964574525.1 uncultured Bifidobacteriaceae bacterium | reverse complement strand
AAACTTCAAATCAGCAATCGGCAATCGGCAATCACCAATTAGTAATCACCAACGGCTGGCTCACGATGAACGGCAAGCTCCTCATCGGCAGCACCGCGGATGTGACGTGGTGGCGAGGCAACATCCGGCCCGACGAAGCGGCGTCCTTCGGCCTCGGCGTCACGCGCTTCGTTCCCGGCCGCATCGGACCTGGCTTCACGGATGATCTCCACGAAGTCGCGGACAAGCTGATCGCCAGCGGCAAAGCCGCGCTCGATCACAACTACGGCCTCTGGTATGACCGCCGCCGCGACGACCACGAACGCGTCCGCCGCATTAACGGCGACGTGCTCCCGCCGTTCTTCGAGCAACCGTTCGCCCGCAGCGGTCAGGGCGAAGCCTGGCTCGGCCTGAGCAAATACGATCTCACCAAGTTCAATCCGTGGTATTGGTCGCGCCTCCGAGAATTCGCCGACATCTGGGCTGAGCGCGGGCTCGTCCTTTTCCATCAAAATTATTTCCAACACAACATCCTCGAGGCCGGCGCGCACTGGGCCGATTCCCCGTGGCGCTCGGCGAACAACATCAACAACACCGGTTTTCCCGAGCCGCCACCTTATGCAGGCGACAAACGGATTTTCCAGGCTGAGCTTTTCCATGACGTGACGCATCCCGTGCGCCGCAAGCTGCACGAGGGCTACATCCGTCAATGCCTCGATAACTTCAAAACCAACGCGAACGTCATCCAGTTCACGAGCGCAGAGTTCACCGGGCCGTTGCCCTTCGTTCAGTTCTGGCTCGATACGATTGCTAAGTGGGAGCGACAAAATCGGCGCAGCAAACCGATCATTGCGCTCGCCACGCCCAAGAACGTGCAGGACGCGATCCTCGCGGACAAAGAGCGAAGCGCAGTCGTGGACGTGATTTGTTTTCGCTATTGGTGGCAGACGGATAAAGGGCTTTATGCGCCGGAAGGCGGAAAGAATCTTTCACCGCGCCAATGGCAGCGTCTGCTCGGTGTCGGCACGACGAGCGATTCGAATCTCGCCATGATGGCGGCGGAATATCGCGTGAAGTTTCCCTCCAAGCCCGTCATCGCCGCAAGCGAGGCTGGCAATGACCTCAGCCGCTGCGGTTGGGCTTACCTTTGCGCCGGCGGTTCAATGCCGAATCTGCCCCTCACGACGGATGCAAAATTGCTCGCCGCGATTCCACGCATGAAGCCTTGGCCTGAAGTTTCAGGAAAAAGCCGCTGGGCTTTGCGCGAGGCAGGAAAACAAATGCTGGTTTATCCCGGCGCAGATTCGGAATTGGATTTGTCGAACGAGTCCGGTTCGTTCCGCGTGAATATGGTGAACCCTCGCACTGGCGAAGTGACGGCAGGGGAAACCGTGCAAGCTGGCAGCAGAGTGAAA
Organism: uncultured Bifidobacteriaceae bacterium; assembly: GCA_964574525.1. Classification (GTDB taxonomy): domain Bacteria; phylum Verrucomicrobiota; class Verrucomicrobiia; order Limisphaerales; family JADLHS01; genus WYBW01. The sequence continues at coordinate 133 of CAZNOE010001271.1, read as the reverse complement.
TTGCCGAACCCCACGGTCGTTTGGCTGACGAAGGAGTGAGGACATGAACGACAGACACACGAATGGATTTTCAGAAACAATCCCGTTGGAGGGTGTTACGAAATGCGGAGCAAACAAGTGAGTCTTAGTGAGT
>CAZNOE010001270.1:0-1529 GCA_964574525.1 uncultured Bifidobacteriaceae bacterium | reverse complement strand
TGGGGCGACGTGTGTAGAGACGGTATTGGGCGCGGCACTGTTTCCCCCTCACCCCAGCCCTCTCCTCCTCCGAGGGGGAGAGGGAGAATCGTCAGCAGTTGGTCGGCGAAGCGGACGTGGACAGAACACTGGTGAGGCGGTCGTGGCTGTTCCCCTCTCCCATCGGATGGGAGAGGGGTCAGGGGTGAGGGTCTTCGAGGATAGGCGATTTGACCGCATTCTCCTCGATGCGCCCTGCTCGAACACCGGCGTGATGCGCCGCCGCGTGGATCTGCGCTGGCGCATTCGCCCCGAAGAAATCGAGCGTTTGCGCGCGACCCAGCTTGATTTGCTCCGTAAAGCTGCGGGTCATCTGAAACCCGGCGGTGTGGTGGTTTACAGCACGTGCAGTTTGGAACCGCAGGAGAACAGTGAAGTTGTGAAGGGGTTCCTGACAGAGCACACCGGTTTCCAGCTCGAGCGCGAGCGGGAATTGCTGCCGTTTGCCGATGGAGTGGACGGCGCATTCGTCGCGCGAATCCGCAGGACTTAGCCAGGACTTAGCCGGAACGATTCAGTTGAAAGGGGAGCGCCCGCGTCACGCGGGCTGTCGTTGCCGTCCCGGCAACGACTTCCACCATCCAATTTTTCCCGCACCAAAGAGTGGGTAAAATCTAGTTGTTCGGCGCGACGCCGAACATCGCACGCCGGAGGCGCGCGCCCCCCAATCCAACTGCATCGTTCCGGCTTAGCGTCACAGACCTGACGGGCGCTGGGCTGTTTGCGAGACACCGTAAGGGAAATCAAATTACCACGCCGCGCTTCGGCGCGACTTTCAAAGAATAGCGGCCATCCGATCGCTGGAGACTCACGCGCGCGTCGAACGCATGCGACAAAAGTCCGGGCGCGAGCGCGTTTGACTTTTCACCCGCCGCCAGAACGCCGCCCTCCTTGAGCACAAGCACGTGCGAAAACACCGGCATGATTTCCTCGACGTGATGCGTCACCAGCACAAGTGTCGGCGAGCTTTTGCTCCGGGCCAGGCGTTGGAGAAATTGCAGGAAATGTTCTCGCGCCGCTGGATCCAGTCCCGCGCACGGCTCGTCGAGAATCAGCAAACGCGGCTTCGCCATCAGCGCCCGTCCGATCAACACGCGCTGACGTTCGCCTTGCGACAACACCCCCCACGGCCGGTCGGCCAGATAAGCACACTCGATTTGGCGAAGCAGGCGTTGCGCACGGGCGCGGTCCGATCGAGTCGCGCGGCCCCAGAAATCAATCATCGCGTATTTGCCGCTGACGACCGTTTCCAGCGCGGGTTCATCGTCGGCCATCATCTGCCGCACAGACGAACTGACCAGGCCGATCTGCTTGCGCAACTCGCGCCAATCCGCGCCGCCGTAATGCCGGCCCAGCAGCAAGATTTCGCCACTGGTGGGTGTCAGGTAACCGGTGAGCGCACTGAGCAAAGAAGTCTTTCCCGAACCGTTCGCGCCGAGAATCGCCCAATGCTGCCCGCGCTCCACCCGCCAGGAAACGTCGCGGAGAAT
>CAZNOE010001269.1:0-1531 GCA_964574525.1 uncultured Bifidobacteriaceae bacterium | reverse complement strand
GGGAGGCGGACGCGAGTTGAGGCGGAACCCGGCGGGATCAACTCTCGCCACGCCTCGCTGCGTGGCAAACCAGAGCCGGCCGGCCGCGTCGCGCGCGCAGGAGGGTTGACTGGTGGAACATTCGGCGCTCGGCAGACCGTCGTGCTGATCCAGGAGCTGGCAATCCAACTGCGCCCGGGCGCCATCGGCCACCGCGTTCAGGTCCTGTCGGGCCGCGCGCACAATCCCGCGGTTCGATGGCATCCAGAAATAACCAAGGCCGTCTTCAAGAATCGCATGGACCGCTTCGACCGGGAAGCCTGCCGGCGGCCCAATGGCGCTGAGGTGGCCGTCTCGCAACCTCACCAGCCCGTGGTTGCGCGTACCCATCCACATCGTGCCGTCGGGATCGGCCTTGAAGCATGCGATCCCACGAAGGGGCTCCGCGTCCACGGTGCGCACTTCGACAAAGCGATCCTTTTCGTAGCGGAACACGCCTTCTTGCATCGCGAGCCAGGGGATTCCCGCGTGGTCTTCAATGAAGCGCGCGACTCCGGCGGGCGGCAGTCCCGCATCTGCGCCGAACTCATGAAATACGTTACCATCGAACATCACCACGTTTTGCCTGCCAGAAATCCAGATTCGCCCCGTTGAGTCTTCAAAGAGTGCGCTGATGTTGGCATCCCTCTCCCACGCCATAGGCACCTTCTCGAAACTGGCGGGACCGCGACGCCACCAACAGGCATCCTTTTCGCCATACCAGACACGTCCCGCGCGGTCTTCCAGCACGGATAATCCATATACGCTGTCGTACCCAGGCACCGGCACTGGCACGCCCACATGTGAGACGCCCGAGTCATCGTGCCGGAAAAGCCCCTTGTCATAGGTGGCCATCCACAATCCTCCATCGCGGGCGGGCGAGCTCGCTTTCGCCTGAATTGCCCGGACGACTTCATGGAAGCGCCGGGGTTTGAACCGGGTCAGGCCCCCGCTCGTCCCCACCCAGAGATTGCGCTCCCGATCCTCGAACACGAAGCGGCAACCCAAATTTGGCAGCCCATTCGTCGTGGTCCAATGTTGCAGGGAACCACTTGGACCGAGTCGAAACAGCCCCGAATTGTAATTGCAAATCCAAACATTCGTCCGGCTGTCTTCGAAAAGGCTCCAGGTTCCAAGCAACAGTCGCGGCAGCGGAACGTGGGAAACCTCCGCCCCCTGCCGGAACTTGAGGAGTTCCCTTCCGATCAGAATCCACACACCGCCGTCCCGCGCGGAAAGGGAGGGGACACCAGGATCTTTCCACGATTTGTCCGGGAAATATGTTTGAACCCAGCGCTGGCCATCCCAGCGGCCGACAAAATCTCTTTGCGTGACCCACCACTGTCCGGTTTCGTCCACGGCGCCGAAGAATCCCAGGTCCGGCGGGCTTGGGGGGTGCGGGAGTTCCTTCAGCCGATCGCCGACGAATTCCAGCACATGGCCGTCGAAGGTGGTCAGGAGCAGGTCGCCGTTGGCGCGCTCGGCAAACGTGCGCACGTAGTTACCCGCCCAG
>CAZNOE010001268.1:0-1542 GCA_964574525.1 uncultured Bifidobacteriaceae bacterium | reverse complement strand
CGGATTCGAGCGTGTCAGGGTAGAACGAACAGGGAATAAATCAAGCCGGGCAATTTGAATTCAACCACAGATGACACCGATGAACACGGATTCATTTAACGCCAAGAAGCCAAGGCGCAAGCCGCAAAGAATTGAACCGCTGATAAACGCTGATAATGTAGGACAGCGCGGCCCGCCTGTCAGTTAGACCAGCGCCTCGCTACACACAATCTTCGGGACGGGCCGCGACGTGGCGTGCAAACTTCGCCGGTCAACCCAATCGCGGAGATTATGCTGGTCGTAAATGCGAGCGAGCGCCTTCAGAAGCGGTTCGCCGTTCACGCCGTTGCGGCGAAGAAGCACCACTTCTCGGTTGACGGCGCGCGTTATCGGCCCGCGAAAAGATTTTTCGAGCACGTTAATCATCGCTTTCTGATCTTCGTCCGTGCTGGCCGTAAAGAGTATACGCAACTCGCGCAAGACATAGTTCTGCCCGTGGCTCAATGACAAGGTATGCGTGCGCTCGGCTTGCCGGTGCTTCACTTCCTCGGCGAACTGACGCTGCACCCGCATCACGGTCGCGTTGTAGTCTTTCGGCAACGGCTGGCTTTTCAGATCCGTGCCACATTTGATTGTGCCAAGAATTCTCGGAATGTCTTTCGAGACAACCGCCCAGTTCGCATCGAGCAGGAACAATTGTTGGAAGCCCTTCGAGCTTTCGCGTTCGGGATACGATGCTTCACAAAAAACAAACTGTCCCTTGAGCGTCGATGTCTTGGCTGCGCGAATGCCCTCGCGCAGATCAGCAATTCTCTCGTATTCAGCCGGGTTCTCTTTTCGCAACTGCCGCAAGATTTCTTCCGCTTCATTCAGGTCGAGGAATTCGTCTTCCTCATCCTCAAACAAGCTCATCTGGCCGCCATGCTTTTTCTCGTAAATGGCATACATCGCCTCCTCGTTCAGTTGTTCGGTGCGGTCGAGAATTTCAGAATCCTCGCCAATGGTGTCGTGAATCTCTTGGATGCGATTGTGCAACTTCTGGCGCAGTCCCAGATTTTGGTCGAGACCCGTTTCCGGCAGGAAGTTAAACCCGTAAACGACATCGTGGTCGCTGCCAATGCGGTCAATGCGCCCGAATCGTTGGATGAGCTTAACGGGATTCCAGTGAAGGTCGTAGTTGATGATGTTGTCGCAGTCCTGGAGGTTTAAGCCTTCGGCCAACACGTCCGTGGCAACGACCATGAACAACTCTTTCTCGCCTGACGTGAATTTGTATTCAGGATTCGCTTTCGGCGCGAAGCGCCCGACGACACGCGCCTTGCTCTTGTCACCGCTGAAAATCACGTCAATGTCATCCCGTTTGCCGCCGGGATTCAAATTCTCGTAGAGATACTTCGCCGTATCCGCGTACTGGGTGAAGATGAGCCGCTTGCCGTCCTTCAGCGGTTTCTTGGCCAGCCGTTCCTTCAACTTCTGCAACTTCGCGTCCTGCGCTGGCGTGATGGGCGCGGGCGCAAATCAAAATCTGAGGGGGAATCTTGGGGAGGAAATGATATAAGTCCG
>CAZNOE010001267.1:0-1545 GCA_964574525.1 uncultured Bifidobacteriaceae bacterium | reverse complement strand
GCGATTTTTTTCGACGCCATTGGCGACGGGCCATCCGCCTGCGGGAAAAACTCGTCGTCCGGGAGGAAGCACTGCATCTCGGCCTGGCGGGGATCGTCGGCGTGCTGGGCGGTCTGGTGAACCTCGTTTTCTTTTACGGCATCGAGTACGTAAAACTTTTTTTCTTCCGCCGGCCGGGCGACCCCGTCGAGGTTGCGGAAATGATGCCGGTGTGGCAGTGCGTGCTGATTCCCGTGGTCGGCGGATTGGCGGCGGGCATGATCCTGCACTGGGGATTGCGCCTCGTGGGTCCGCAAGGTTCGACGAACCTGCTCGAAGTGGTGGTCGCGGGTGATGGCAAGCTGCCGTTTCGCAGCAACGTGGTGAAGGCGGCTTCATCGCTGGTGAGCATCGGCACTGGCGCATCCATTGGCCGCGAGGGCGGCATCACGCAATTGACGGCCACGCTGGCTTCAAAGCTGGGGCAATTGGCCAAATGGCCTCCGTATCGCTTGCGTCTGCTCGTCGGCTGCGGCGCGGCGTCGGGGATTGCGGCGGCGTACAATGCGCCCATCGCGGGGGCGGTGTTCGCGGCGCTCATCGTGCTGGGAAATTTTTCCATGAACCTGTTCGCGCCGTTGGTGTTCGCTTCTGTGATCGCCTCAATGGTTACGCGCAGCTTCTTCGGCATCAAACCGTGGTACGACGTGCCGCCGCTCGAGTTCAGCAGCGTGTGGCAACTTCCGTGGTTCCTGTTGCTGGGCGTCATTTGTGGCCTGCTGGGCGCAATCTTCCTCAAAATGCTCCGGCTGAGTGAGGATCGCTTCGGACAATTACCCTGGCCAATTTATGTGAAGCTGGCGTTGAGCGGACTGGTCGTGGGACTGATCGCCATCGAATTTCCCGGTGTCTGGGGCAACGGTTACGCCGTCACGAACCGCATTCTCCACGATCAGTATGACCGACTGGCCCAACCCTGGCTTTACGAAAATCTGCCAACGCCCGACGCGGTGTTGTTCTTCCTGGCCGCGCTTTTTCTCGCCAAGTTGCTGGCGACGGTCGCGACGGTTGGCTCGGGCGCGGTGGGTGGGGTGTTCACGCCGACGCTGTTTCTGGGCGCGAGCCTGGGTGCGTTGTTCGGGACGGCCCTCCATCGTTTCCACGGCGCGATGGAATTGCCGACCAGCACGTTTGCGCTGGTGGGCATGGGCAGCGTGCTCGCCGCCACGACGCGCTCGCCGCTGCTGGCGATGATCATGGTGTTCGAGATTTCCCTGGACTACTCGCTCATGCCGCCGCTCATGCTCGGCTGTGTTGTTTCGATCCTGGTCGCGGGCCGGTTGCACCCGGAGTCCATTTACACCGAGACGGTGCGCCTGCGCGGACTGGAGTTGAGCCGCGAAACCATGCAGCCGGGCGTGGCGGCCGAACAACGGGTGGGCGACTTGATGCACGCGCCGGTGCCGCCCGTGCGGGAAAACACGCCGCTCAAAGAAATCGCCGAACGTTTTCTCACCAGCCCGAACAATTTCCTGCCGGTCGTGGACGCACAGTCCAGACTGGTTG
>CAZNOE010001266.1:0-1546 GCA_964574525.1 uncultured Bifidobacteriaceae bacterium | reverse complement strand
TCTGGACCAAATGTCCGAAATGCAGCACGATGGTCTTTGACAAGGAACTGGACGAGAACCTCAAGGTCTGCGGCAATTGCCAGCATCATTTCCGCATCGGCGCGCGCGAACGCATCCATTCGCTGGTCGAGACCTGCACGTTTGAGGAGATGGATGCCGACATGACCAGCGTGGACATGCTTGGCTTTACCGGTGTCGCCACTTACACCTCGAGGCTCGAAGCTTACCAGAAATCCACGGGCTTGAAGGACGCCGTCGCGACGGGCATTTGCAAAATTGGCGGGCACCGCGCCGCGCTCGGGGTGATGGAATTCAGTTTTCTGGCCGGCTCGATGGGTTCGGTCGTTGGCGAGAAACTCACGCGCCTCATCGAGCGCGCGACGGAAAAGGCTTTGCCGCTTATCATCATTTCCACCAGTGGCGGCGCCCGCATGTATGAAGGCATGTTCAGCCTCATGCAAATGGCCAAGACCTCCGCCGCGCTGGCTTACCACGCCAAAGCGCGCCTCGGCTACATCAGCGTGCTCACCGATCCGACTACCGCTGGCGTCATGGCCAGCTACGCCAGTTTGGGCGATCTCATCCTCGCCGAGCCGGAAGCGATGATCGGCTTCGCCGGCCCGCGCGTCATAAAGGACACCACGCAAGCGGAGTTGCCGCCCGGTTTTCAGACGGCTGAATTCCTCCTGGATCACGGCCTCATTGACGCCATCGTGCCGCGCAAGGAAATGAAACAGCGGCTCATTGACTATCTGGATTTCCTCACGGTGCGACAAAAGAATGGCGCGCCGCAAGCGTCCGCTTAAGCCCCCACCGACTTCTGACATCACACGAACGGCCGGGCGACGGCACTTGGCAGCCGCCTTCCCCGCGCTTGCGGTTGAGCGCGGCTGTTGTACAAACAGCACATGCGAAATCGCGCTGCAATCTTCCTCGCGAGTTGGGCAATGGCATGGACCACCTCTCCCGGCCTGATTACCGGAGCGGAAACCAACTCGAAGCCACTTCCAACCCGACCGAACATCTTGTTTTGCCTGGCGGACGACTGGGCATGGCCACACGCCGGGGCTTACGGTGATAAAGTCGTCAAGACACCGGCGTTCGATCGCGTGGCGCGGGAGGGAGTTTTGTTTACGCACGCATTCTCCGCGGCACCGTCCTGCACACCATCGCGCGCGGCGATGCTGACAGGCCAGGCACCGCATCGGCTCGAAGAAGGCGGCAATCTCCACGGCTTCCTGCCTAAAAAATTCCCCGTGTATCCCAACTTGCTGGAGAAGGCGGGATACGTTGTGGGTTTCACCGGCAAAGGTTGGGGGCCGGGGAATTTCCAGGCCGGCGGACGCACGCGCAATCCTGCCGGGCCGGGCTTCAAGGACTTCAAGGCTTTCCTCAAAACGGTTCCAACCGACAAACCATTTTGCTTTTGGTTCGGCAGCCACGATCCGCATCGGCCCTACGAAAAAGGGAGCGGCGTGGCGGCGGGTATGAATCCGCGTGATGTCGTCGTGCCTCCCTACCTGCCCGAAACACCCGAGATCAGGAG
>CAZNOE010001265.1:0-1558 GCA_964574525.1 uncultured Bifidobacteriaceae bacterium | reverse complement strand
CTTGACCCGCCTTACAACCTCAACAAGCAGTTCGGTTCGGAAAGCTTTCGAGAGATGTCGTTGGCCGAATATGAGTCGTGGTTTGAGGGTTGGTTTGCAGGTCTGCTGCCGCTGCTCAAACCTGCGGCCAGTCTATATGTTTGCGGCGACTGGAAATCTTCCGCTGCGATTCAACGGGTGCTTGACCGGCACGTCATCGTTCGCAACCGCATCACCTGGGAACGAGAGAAAGGACGCGGCGCGAAGACGAACTGGAAAAATGCGAGCGAAGACATTTGGTTTGCCACTGTCTCGAACGACTACTTCTTCGATGTTGAAGCGGTGAAGCTCAAGCGCCGTGTCATCGCGCCGTATCGCGAGAACGGTCAGCCGAAGGATTGGGAGGACGGGCCGGACGGCCAGTTCCGTCTGACGCATCCCTCGAATCTCTGGACCGACTTGACGATTCCATTTTGGTCCATGCCGGAGAACACCGACCATCCCACACAGAAGCCGGAGAAGTTGCTGGCGAAGCTTCTTCTCGCCAGCAGCCGCGAATGCGATTTTGTTTTCGACCCATTCCTTGGCTCGGGGACGACGGCAGTGGTCGCGCGCAAGCTGGGGCGGCACTTTCTTGGTATCGAAATGGACGAGAGCTACGCTTGTCTCGCATTAAAGCGCGTAGAATTAGCGAATGATGATTGCTCCATTCAAGGCTACGCGGGTGGGGTGTTCTGGGAGCGCAACACCCTCAACGCGCAACCGAAGGAGATTGCACCAGTCGTCGAGGAGCATCCGATGCTGCTTGAAACCCCTTCGCCCTACCGCGTGGAAAAATCCAAAACAAAATGAAGTCGCCACTCTTTGAACCCAAAACACGCGAAGCCATCGAACGTAAAGTCCGTGACGTTCTGAACGAACAGGCGGATTACTTGTCGGCGGACACCGCAGAAAGCACACGAGCAGCAGGCGACGCCATCCAATCCATCATTGAAGACAATTTCGCAGCGATTCTCGGCGACCTTGTTGGCGAGTATTCCGCCAGCTTCGCTCGCCGGGCGATGGCTGATTTGGCGTTCAAGGACACGGTCAATAACTACTGCGTCGTGGACGTGAAAACTCACCGTGAGGGCACGGCGTTCAACATGCCGAATCTCACGTCCGTTGACCGGCTGGCTCGCTTCTACGAAGACGACAGCAATTATTTCGTGATGCTGATGGTGAAGTATGCGGTCAAAGGAACGAAGGTCACGGTCCAGCAGGTTCACTTTGTTCCGATTGAACATTTGAAGTGGGAATGCCTGACTCTCGGCGCGCTCGGCACAGGACAGATTCAGATTGCAGACTCCAAGCGCATCGAAATTGACCCAAGCCAGAAGCGGCGCGCCTGGATGCTGGAGTTTTGCGACACCGTGCTCGCGTTTTAGCCGCGAGAGATCGTCAAGATTACCAAGCGAATTGGAAAATTCGAGAAGGTGAAAGAGTTCTGGTTGTCAAAACCGGAAGTTTAGTTTGCCAGCATCATCATCGCCATGATTGACGAGGAGGATTGGTCCGCGATGGACGTGGACGTGAAGGG
>CAZNOE010001264.1:0-1559 GCA_964574525.1 uncultured Bifidobacteriaceae bacterium | reverse complement strand
TGAATGAAATCCACCGCGAGGTGGCGAAGCACAAAAGGCAGATGATGTTCTGGGGCGACATCATTCTGCACCATCCCGAACTCATTAAAGAATTGCCGAAAGATGTCATCGCGCTGAATTGGGGTTACGAAGCAAATCATCCGTTCGCGCGGGAAACTGCGACCTTCGCGAAGTCGCGCGTTCCGTTCTACGTCTGTCCCGGCACGTCCACTTGGATGACACTCATCGGGCGGCACGACACGGCATTCGCGAATCTCCGGCTCGCGGCCAAGGCGGGCCGTAAACAAGGCGCCATCGGCTACCTGAACACGGATTGGGGCGATGGCGGCCACCCCCAGCCTCTGGCCGTCAGCTATGCGCCGTATTTGGTCGGAGCGAGTGTGAGTTGGTGTGCGGAAAGTTTTGACGAAAAACTGCTTGTGCCGGTGCTCAGCCGCGACGTCTTTCACGACCCGACGCAACGCATCGCAAAAACCGCCATCGCGCTCGGCTTCGCGCACCGAAAGTTCGGTTACTTGGAAGCGAACGTGACGCCTTACGGCGCGGTGATTGCCGCGCCGCCGCCCGCGACACGCGAATTGTTCTGTCGCAGCGGGCTGAAATATTATGCCCGCATCCCGGGGAAAAACATCCTCGCCGCGCTCGCCGAAGTCGAAAAGCAGCGCACGGTGCTCCGACGCTCCAAACCGTCAACAAAAGCCGCCGAGGTTTTGCGCACGGAACTCGATCTGGCTGCGCGCATGGCGGCGCAATCGTGCAAGATCATGCTTTGGCAGCAGGCACTCGCCTCAAAGAAAGCGGCTGTCGCGCGGCATCTGGCCAGAACGGGCGTGGAAGAGTTGCGCAAACTCGAGCGCGACTTCAACGCTTACTGGCCCTCTCGCAACAAAGGCACGACGGTCAAGTGCGCAGCATTTCTGCAGTGGCGAATGAATGACTATCGCCGCGGTGTGTTGCACTTCCCGCCGAAAACAGCACGCGTCGGGCGGCAAAAGCCCAACCCTGCGGAATAGCCCCGCGAACCCGGTTGGTTCCCGGGGCCAATCCGGTGATTTCCCTGTCCTCGACGTTTACGCTCTCTTCGCTTTCGCGCTAGAAAGCCGGGGCGATTTCTACTTTTTGCCCAGGCGTGGCGACCAAGTCCGCGCCCTTTGCCCAGACGCTGTCGTTGAGCAATAGCTTGAACGTCAGTTTGTCATCCGCCTTGCCTGACCATTGCCACGTTTTTCCGTCAACGCAGGTCAGCGGAATGCCGCGATCCCAGCTCAGTCCCGCCCCCTGCCCGCGCAGGAACAGGTTGTTGCCAAAGCCCACGTCAATCTTCGCTTCAATGGTCGTCTTCGGCGTGGATGTTACTGTCCGCTGCGTTTCTTTCACCTCGCCGTTTTGTGGGGTCGAGGTTTTCGTCGTTCGTTTATTCGTTTTCACAGGTTTCATTTTTCTATTACGGTTGCCTTTTGTTCATAATGACAAAGTAGCGACACGTTCGCTCAATCTTTCTCGCATGATACAAGACGAGTCCCCGCCAAGCAATCATTGTTCCATGCCACCTTCACGGG
>CAZNOE010001263.1:0-1569 GCA_964574525.1 uncultured Bifidobacteriaceae bacterium | reverse complement strand
AAAAAAATCCCCCCGACGCCGTTGTGCTACCGCGCAGCACGGAACAGGTTTCCCGGATCGTAAAAATTTGCGCAGCTCGAAGTGTCCCCATCATTCCGCGCGGCGCGGGAACGAGTTTGAGCGGTTCACTGCTCGCGGTCACGGGTGGAGTCGTCATTTCCCTGGCGCGAATGAACCGCGTGCTGTCCGTGGACTTTCGTAATCGCCGTGCTCTCGTCGAGGCCGGCTGCGTGAATGCGTGGATTACCAATGCCGTGAAGACGCAGGGATTGCTCTACGCACCCGATCCGTCGAGCCAGCCCGCCTGCACCATCGGCGGCAACGTGGCCATGAACTCGGGCGGGCCGCACACGCTCAAATACGGCGTCACGACCGATCACGTGCTGGGTTTTGAAATCGTCCTGCCCGACGGCGAAATCGTCTGGCTCGGCACCACGCCCGATGGCGGCGAGGACGTGGGCGGATATGATTTGCGCGGCGCGGTCATTGGCTGCGAGGGCATGTTCGGTGTCATCACCCGCGTGCTCGTGCGGCTCATCCGCGCGCCCCAAGGTTACAAGACTTTGCTCGGCGTGTTTGAAACCGTGGACGACGCGAGCCAGACTGTCAGCGACATCATCGCCGCCGGCATCGTGCCTGGCGCGTTGGAGATGATGGACCAACTCATCACGCAGGCCATCGAGGCCGCGTACAAATTTGGCTTTCCGCTCGACGCGGGCGCAGTGTTGATCGTGGAACTGGACGGCCTCGCCGCCGGGCTCGAACGCCAGGCGCAACGCGTCATCGAAATCTGCAAACAAAACAAAGCCCGCGAAGTGCGCGTGGCGAAGAGCGAGCAGGAGCGGGCGGATTTGTGGAAGTGCCGCAAGCGCGCGTTCGGCGCGATTGGGCGGCTCAGTCCGAATTTTCTGACGCAGGACGGCGTCGTGCCGCGCTCGAAATTGCCGGAGATCATGCGCTTCATCCGCGCCTGCACCGAGAAATACGGCCTGCGTATCCCCAATGTCTTTCACGCGGGTGATGGCAACATTCATCCGCTCATTCTTTACGACGAACGTTACCCGGAGCAGGTCCGCAAGGCTGTGCAAGCCGGCAATGACATCCTGGAAAAGTGCATCGAACTGGGCGGCAGCGTGACCGGCGAGCACGGGATCGGCGTCGAGAAAATGGATTTGATGGCGAAGCAATTCACGAAGGACGACCTCGACGCGATGCAGATGTTGCGTCGCGTGTTCGATCCCGACCATCGTTGCAATCCTCACAAAATGTTCCCCGGCTCAAAACGTTGCTCCGATTTCGCGCCGAAGAAACAAATCGCCGCATGAGCGACGAACGCGACAGCGCAGTAGGACAGGCTTCCAGCCTGTCAAGTAGCGCGGGCTTCCAGCCTGCGGTCGTCCATGTGCCCGAAGATATGACAGCGACGGTGGCAGCGAGTGTGACGCTGGCCGACTTCCAAGCCGCATTGGCCAAGGCGCGCCAATGGCTGCCGCTCGATCCGCCGAATCCGGGACTGACGCTGCGCGAGATTCTCGACCGAAACGAAAGCGGCCCGCGCCGCTTCGGCTA
>CAZNOE010001262.1:0-1571 GCA_964574525.1 uncultured Bifidobacteriaceae bacterium | reverse complement strand
TTGGAGGATCTTCCGAAAAGGCCAGAGCCTGTCGGAAATTGCGACGGCATGCGAGTCTAAGTCCAACGGTCAAAAAAAGCATCTCAAACTGCTTGTCCAAAAAGAGAAGGATGGTGAGTGGCGAATTCTTCAAGAGTCTGTACTGTCGGATGCAACCCCCTTCCTTGACCAAAACCGAAAACTCACACCCAAACAAGAATGGCGACGCGAGGTGATCTCCAAGAACCCAGGTATTTTACAGTTCAAGATATCGAGCGAAGGGCCCTTCAGTGTGACAGTTTTAGGGGAAGCAGCTTTTAAGGCTTGTCATTACCCACATCTTTTTCCTTTTGGTTTCACGATTTCTAATCCTTGGCACATCCAGATCAGTCGTTGCCATCCGCGCCAGATCGTTTCCCAACCCGGCAGGCCATCGTGACGGCGTGCCAGGAACCCGCCCAAGCGTGCCACCGCCACCAACACGCTGCGATGGGTCCAACCCCCCTGGGGACGTCCATAGAGCGCTGCCAATATGACCAGGGCCGAAGGGCCAAAGACCGCCTCGTCCACCGCTTCGTCTCCCCGCGCTCGCGCCAGCCATTTGGCGTTGAGCAATCGCACCGCCACGATCGCCAGCACCGCCACCAACGATTCGATCCGGTAGCCACGTTCCATCTGGCTCTCCTCTACTTTGGTTCCGCTCTTGAGCGCCTTGTGATATTCCTCCACCCACCAGCGGGTCGCATAGCGCGTGACGATCCGCTGCACTTCCGCCCAGCGCACGCACGGCAGCGACGTCAAGAGCAACCAATGCAAGGCTTCCACTCCCGCGGGTGCGTTGAGTTCTCTGACCTCCACGACCTTCACCGTGAAGTCGGGTTTGTTCCCGCCCGGCCGCTCCGGTCCCCGCGCCCGCACGGTCCCGCTGCGCACTTCCACCGTGGCCACGCGCGCCGCCTGTCCCGGTCGCGCCCGCAGTGCCACCTCCATCTTTCCCCGCACCGGCATCTGCGCCACCGCCGCCTTCAAGTAATCGGCCGCCGGATCGGCCAGCCGCCGATCCCGATAGCCGCGAATCACGAAGTCCACTCGATGCCGTTGGCACCGCTCGATCGGTTCGTAGAAATCGGCCTCCCGATCCGCGATGAAAATCCATTGGCTGCCCGGCGGCGGCCCGCCAGTCTCTTCGAACACCTCGGCCCACCGTTGCGATTCGCGCCGCCGTTTCATCCGCTGTCGCCACGTTTCTCGGCCCCGCTTGGGCGACCCGCGGCGCGTCCAGCACTGCTGCGCGAACAACCCCACCACGATCCCTTCGGGCCGGTGCGCCAAATCCCACCTTTCCACGCTCAACGCCAGCGTGCTGTGCAACAAGAAACCACGCCCTCCTCCGTTGCCAATCGGCCCCAGTTCCTCGGTGGCGGGATGCCCGCTGTAATCCAGTTCGCTCGTGTCTTCGATCAACAGATATTCCCCCGGTTCCCGACATCGGGCCCGCGTCCGTTCCCAATGTGGGGTTTGAATTTGTTCCGGACCGACCTTCGGTTGATTGAAAAAACGGTAGGCCGCTTTGAGGTCTTTCCATTCCGGAA
>CAZNOE010001261.1:0-1576 GCA_964574525.1 uncultured Bifidobacteriaceae bacterium | reverse complement strand
GGGGTGAGGGCACACACCGCTTTGGGGAGTCGGCATCACTGATCCGCGTCGGATACTGATCTGAGTCAGCCAAAGCGGTGTCAGCCCCGTTCCCCGCCAGCCGCCGCACTCCAAAACCTCGCGGAACTTTCAACGGTTCATGGCGAGCCTCGACGGGTTCGAGCGCAACATTGCTCTCACTTCTCCCCGCGAAACTCCTCCATCAGCCGCAGGATTTCTTCGCGGATTTCAAACAGATCCTTGCGTGTGGTGGCGAGGATTTCAGTCGGAAGCAGATTTTTCGGCGCGACCTTCTCCAGCGCGGCCTGCGCCGAATGCAGGTGGCCCAGCGCGCGTTTCAGATACGCGACGGTGAACGGCCCATCGCGACGGTCACGGCCATAGGCGAGTCCGTCGAGCGCTCCGGCCAGCTTGGCGCCGGTGATTTGAAATTCGGAGATGAGCCGGCATAGATCGTCATCGTCACCCTTTCCCAGATCAAGTTCATCACACTTGTGCCACAACGCCTGGCTGTTGTTGAACGCGCGCAGCGACAGCGGGTGGCTGATGTCGCCGTCCTCGTCGCGCACCCAATCCACGCCTTCGGTCGCCGGTTCGGGCACGAGCGGTTCGTTCGCGGCTTCGGCGCAGATGCGATTCATTTCGTCCACGTCGAACGCGTCGTCATCGTCGTCAGACTCTTCAAATGCCTTCTCCTCAGCTTCGTCATCCTCCTCCGACTTATCGCTGGCTGCGGATTCTTTGCGTCGCTCTGCGCGTTTGGCCCAGCCCATTTCTTCAGCAATGAGGCGGTCGGCGTCCGGATGGCCGTCGTATTTATCGAGCAGTTCGATATATTTGTCCGTGCGCGCGTCGCTTTCGCGCATGAGCTTTTCGTAATCGAATTCGTCCCACTCCTTGCCTTCCGGCGGCTGATGGCGCTGCGCTTCCAACGCGTCGCTGAGTTTCTTCATGAAACCCGCGAAGCCCGCCGCCGCGTCTTTCATGCGTTGTTCGTTTTCCTCCGACGTCAAAGTCCAGGCCGGCGGAGAAATGGTCAGCTTGTAATCGGCGCTCTCAATCACGACCCGGCCGTTCACTTCGCTGAACCATTCGAGGTACAGGCAATTGGCCATGTGCTCGGGCGCGGGTTGTTTGGCTTTGCGCAGACGGATGAATTCCTCGAGTGGCACATCCGGGACACGGACTTTTCGCGACGCAGTGAGGTCGCCGATGGCGCCCCGCTGGAACGGGTTCATGTGGCCATCGGAGGGTAGCGGAAATTTCTCGCCGGGATTCTCAAACGTGAGCAGGCAGCCGGCGAGGTCGGGGCAGGCGTTGCCCTTGAGTTCGAGTGTGACCGGTTCATTCAGGCCAGTCAGCCAGACCCGTCCGCGCACGATCCCCTTCGCGCGATTGTCAATCTCCCCGCGAATCACGCTGTCATGGATGCGCCAGGCCATAGGGTTTCAAAGCCATATCAATTCGGAATACTGGAGGCCAGTTTGAGTACTTTCGGCTGGGCGGCAAGAAAGAGTTCGCGAATTTCCGGCACGTCCGGCACGCGGGCGCGGGCGAAGGCGGCGCGGAGTTTGTC
>CAZNOE010001260.1:0-1577 GCA_964574525.1 uncultured Bifidobacteriaceae bacterium | reverse complement strand
TGAGATGGTTTGGTCTTCAGCATCGAGGGCGATCCCTTTACTGCGGTTTTCATTTTTGGCAAACTCATGCTCCCGCTCTGATTAAACCCATGTTGACACTGAAGAAAGGCTGAAATACAACGATGTCGTGTTAGCCGTCATCGGACGCCTATGGCTTTTCCAGAGTTTCTCTGTTTCGTCGGACTGGTGGCCGGAGTTTTCTTCGGTATTGGACTGGCGCGTTCGTTCTTCGGTATTCATCCGGCGATCGGTGGAGTGATTGGAGGCGCGCTAGGATTGGTGGTTGCGCTTATTGTGGTGTGGCTTGGGAAGCGGTGTTTCAGACTTCTTGACCGCAGGAACGACAAACATTGAGTGACTTAAGATGAAGACGACGGCTATCGAAGGTTAGAGGAAATCGTTACCGGAATTGCTCACGTCGATAACGATGTTTCTGTCGAGCAACCTCATGATTCGCGGCCCGGCAACTTATCCTTCTGTTTCGATCACCTGCAACGCCGCGCGCATGTAGCCCAGCGCGTAAGCCATGCCCGCGTGCCACGGCGCGGCGCACGACATTTGCGGCGCGTGATCAGGGATGAGCACGCCGTTGTATCTGTTCTTCTTCAAAATCCGCAGCACGCGCAGCATGTCCACGTCGCCTTCGTCAATGAAGGTTTCTTTGTAGAACGGCACTTTGCCGCGCACGTTGCGGAAGTGGACATAGGCCAGCTTGCCCTGGCGGCTGTAAGTATTCACCACGTCGTAGATGTCCCCCTCGGTCATCTCGGCGAGGCTGCCCAGACAAAACTCCAGTGCGTTGCTCGGGCTGGGCCTGAGATCAATGAGCTTCTGATAGAGCTGCGGCTGATAGACGAGTCGGGGTTGACCACGAATCGTCGGCATCGGCGGATCGTCGGGATGCGCGGCGAGCGTGACGCCGGCTTCTTCCGCAACCGGCACGACGGCATCGAGAAAATCTTTGAGCCGCTGCCAAAGCTGCTCGTGCGTCGCCACCGGCTCAATGCCGGGCGGCGCGTTCGGATCGTAAATCATGTTCCACGCCATGCCGCGCGGCATTGGCTTGTCGAACGGCCCATCCATACCCACGGCTTCGGTGTCACCACGCGCGAAGCGGCCCTTAACGCGGCCCGCCACCCCGGCGATGGAAAAGTTGTAGCCGAAAATCGGTATGCCTGCGCGCCCGACGTTGCAGATGATGGTCTTGAGGTTTTCGAGTTGCTGCTGCTTCTTCGGCCCGTCGAGCAACACGTCATGCCAGTGGGCGGGGTCGAAGTTTTCTATCGCCTCAAGTTCCAGCCCCGCGGCGTTGATCTGCTTTTTCAGTGCGGCAAGTTCCTCGAAAGTCCAAAGCTTGTTCGGGTCGCCGGCTAGACCCCAACCCGTGTCGTCGCCGACGGGCTGGTCGCCCGGCTTGTTGCTGCGGGACGAGCGGAAATAATCCACGAGATGCACGACGAGATGAGTGCAACCGCATTGCCGGGCGAAGCGGTAATGTTCTGCGTCCAGTTGGTGCCGATATAGGCCGAGTCCGAGCTTCATCATTTCAAATGACATCGTTGAACCAGTCGCTTTGG
>CAZNOE010001259.1:0-1577 GCA_964574525.1 uncultured Bifidobacteriaceae bacterium | reverse complement strand
CCCGCCATCCGCGCGAACCAGCCGAACACCGGCCAGTGCCTGACTTCGCTCTTGGAAACGAACACCGCCGGCGTGAGCGTGGCCAGCACGAGGATGTCGAGGTAACTCAGATGATTGCTAACCAGCAGGCCGTCTCGCGGACACGGATCGCTGGATTCAATTTTCACCGCGAGTACGCGCAACACCCGCCGGGAGGAGCGTTGCAGCCAAAGCATCCGCGTACGCACCGGGGGCGAACCTCCGTGTCGCAAGGCGAGCAACGCAAAGTCAGCGTTGATGAGCAGCAATTCCGCGCAAAGCCACACGGATCGCAGCGCGAGGCGAACAAATTTACGCATCGCTATTCGGGATGAAAACGCGTCTCCATGCACCGACCCACCCCTGACCCCTCCCAGGAGGGGAACTGCCTTCGGGCACGTGTTGGCCTGCTCCCCTCCTCGGAGGGGTTGGGGGTGGGTTCATGGGGACAGAGGGCGCGCGCGAAAAAACAAGGATGTTCACCCAAAAAAACGCGCCCGCGTCAGCGCCGGCAAAGCCTCCAGGTCAACCAGAGTCAGGAAATCAATCGTCTTGAACTCGCGATCCAGCGCCGGCGGGCCGCAGATTTTTGCGCCGACGGAGAGGTAGGCACGCAGCAGCTTGGGAATTTTCGGCGTCTCCTCCGCCAGATGCGCCAGCGGACATTCGTACTTCGGCTGCGGACGCGTGCGGAATTCTGGTCTGGCGAGATGTTTGCGGCACAACTCGCCGTAGGCCGATGCCCCGACCGCCGGGTCCAGCGACGTGATGGAGCTGCACCCGCACAGGTAACGCCCACGCCGCTGGCACGCGTAGTCGGCGATGCCTTTCCAGAGCAGGCCGAGCACAGCCAGGTTGCGATGCGAGCGATGCACACACGCGCGACCGAGTTCGATCAGCTGGCCGCGAATCCGCTCGTAAGGGGTGAAACAAAATTCCTGCTCGCTGTAGTAACCGCGGTTGGCGGCCGCCATGCCGCCGGTCTGCAAACGATACGTGCCCACGACATTTCCCGTGGCGCGATCTTCGACGATTAAATGGTCGCAAACGATGTCGAACGGGTCGGCATCGTGACCGGTGGCAAACGATTCCGCGAGGCCCTCGTTGAGTTCGACATTAAACACATCGAAGCGCAACGACTGGGCGGCGCGCACGTCGGCGGCGCTCCGGGCCAGCCGCACGGCGTAAAGCGACGCCGCGCCGACGAGCAGACGGGATGTTTCGATGTGTGACTTGGCTTGCGTGTTCATGCGATTCGATCCGGCGCGAGCCGAGTCAACGAGTGGCCGGATTCAGTGCCTATATTCTGCCATTTCCCCGGCGGACTTGGCAAATGAATAACCGAGCGTGACTGGGAAAGGCTGGGTAGAACGTGCCCCCTTGTGGAGAAGATCAAAGTGTTGAGCCCGCGACGCAAGGATGAGCTGCTGCGCCTCCTCCGCAGGAGGCGCAGCAGCGGCGCGGAAGGTTTGCCATCCTCCCGGCGTGCAGAGCACTTACTTTGAACTCTATCGCGGGCGCACCGATCGTCATTGGTTGCCTCAGAAGCGCGTCGCTTT
>CAZNOE010001258.1:0-1577 GCA_964574525.1 uncultured Bifidobacteriaceae bacterium | reverse complement strand
TTGAATTCTGCGCGATGGGAATTGCACATGCGCCTGAACCGGCCGATTCGTCCAACGCGGACGGCCCAACCCGCCCGGATTATGCTTCTGCTGGCAGGCGTTCGCCAACGCTGCGCACGGTTTTGACTTTTCAAGCCTGTGATCGGTTTTCCGGGTGGCTGATCTATTTCATGATTGTGTTCAGTCCTTGGGCTTTCGGCACAACTCAATCGTGGTCCATTTGGACGATGAACGTCACCGGCTATCTGCTCGGCGTTCTGCTTCTGACTAAATTGCTCATCCGCACCTTACACGGTTACAAGCCGCCGCGATGGGACAGCGGCGCGACGGAAACAGATTTGCGCGGTGCTACGGCTGGCCGGGCTGCTGTTGCCGGACTCGCGCTTTGCACTGTCGCGATACTTGCATACTGTCTGATCGCCGTGCTCAACGCCCGCTCTACTTACAACGCGGCGCAGATGGAATTTGTTTATCGCCCGCACATCCCGTGGTTGCCGCACAGTTATGATCGCGCTCGAACATTCCAATGCTTTGCCAACTATCTGGCGCTCGCTTGTTTCTTCTGGGCCGTGCGTGACTGGCTGCTCGGAAAAACGGAGGCCGAAATCCGCGCCTCCCGCTCGCCAGATCATCCGGCAGGTCAGACCTCCTACCTCCCGGCGCGGTTGCGGCGGCTGCTTTGGGTTCTGAGTGTCAACGGTGCTTTGCTGGGCATCGAAAGCATCGCGCAGCGTCTGTCAGATACGAACAAACTTTTGTGGTTTCAAGGAACACGAGAAAATCGTCAAGCCGAGGCGCAATTTGGTCCCTACGCGTATCGCGGAAATGCCGCGCAGTATTTCAATCTGGTCTGGCCGGTGACGCTTGCCTTTTGGTGGGCGCTGCGCCGCGATGTCCGCCAGAGTTCATCCAGCTTCCGCCGCAATGCCGCGCGTCCCCTGTTGCTCGTTGCCGTGCTGGTGACGGCCGCGTGTCCAATCATTACCCTTAGTCGAGGCGGTGCGCTGGTCGCGGTCCTCAACATGATGGTTGCGGCGACAATCCTTGTATTCGCCCTGCGCCGGGGGCACGCCCTGACGCGGTTCGGTGTGGTGCTGTTCTTCGCCGCAGCGGCGTCCACCGGCCTGTGGTTCGGCTGGGACAAACTCGGCGGGCGCTTGAAGGACGCTGAAGAAGGAGTCAGAGGCCGCGAAGCCACGTTCCAGATCGCACGGAAGATCGCTGCTGATTTTCCGGTCTTCGGCACGGGACCAGGCACGTTCGAACCGGTGTTCCCGCTTTATCGGGAATCGCTTGACGAGTACTGGCCAAAGCAGTTGCACAACGACTGGCTGGAGACGCGGATCACTTTTGGGTGGGTCGGCTGCGGCCTGATTGCGGCGGCGTTCTTGCTGGTCATCACGCGTTGGTTCGCTGGACGCGGCATCCGAACGGGCTGGCGTTTCGTTTCACTGCTCTCCCTGGCATTGGGAGGATGTCTTCTCCACGCGCGGTACGATTTTCCACTTCAGATTTATTCCATCCTGCTGATGTTTCTTCTCATCTGCGCCGTGTTGTTCAGTGTCCGTCGCCGCTCG
>CAZNOE010001257.1:0-1579 GCA_964574525.1 uncultured Bifidobacteriaceae bacterium | reverse complement strand
CACTCGATTCGCCACCACGTGCCGTTGTCTCCCGGCCGCATGATGTGGAAATTGCGGTCAGGCAGCATTCCGGTCAAAGGCCTCGGCTGGTCGTTGTCCACGATGATGGCCGCGGCGCGACGCGGCTGGCCCACGACATAGGGCGGTGGTGTGTTGGACACGACCGGTCTGCTGACCAGTGCAAGCACGACCGTTTCGATTCGCTCCGGCAACGCGTCGTCAACGGGCACGATCTTGATCTCCGCCGCACGGTGTCCGGCGGGGATGGTGACGCTGCCCGGCAGCGCCGCGTAATCCACGCCGTTGCTCGCCGTGCCGCCGATTTCGTACAAAACCGAAAGCGGCGTGTTCGTGTCGCCAGTACGGCGCACGACGAAGGTCGCGGTGTTCGAGAGGCAGAGGTTTCCTGCCGGCGAGTTCGACCAGCCGGGCCAGTGCCAGCAGTTCGTGCCCTCAGCCGCGATCGCGTCGGAAGCTGTAATAGTGACGATGGGGGAATGGTTGGTCGGGGGTTTGGTTTCGCCAACCCGGATTTCAACGGGCGGCGAAATCCCGAACGCGCCGCCGCTGTCCGTGGCTTTTGCTGTCAACACGTAATTGCCCGGCGGCACGTTGGTCCAGACGAGTTTGAAAGGTCCAATCGGATCCGCCGTTGGGTAATTGGTTCTGATACCCAAACTGTGCGCGCCTTCAAAGAACTCGACCGTCTGAATGGTCAAATAACCATCCACGTCCTGCGCCTGGGCCGCGATAAAGATGTTTGCCGGAGCGACGAACGACGAGCCGTTGGTGGGCGTGAAGATATGCACCGTCGGCGGATGGTTCGTGGGTGCAGAATCAGTGTCCGCGATGTAAACGGCAGCCTCGCGCGGAGTGCCGACCTGATAACAACCCGGTGGCGGCGGATAAATGGCGATGCACAGAACGTCTTCCAGGCGCAATACCACTGTCTCCGGTCCCTCAATCAAGTTGTCTGCCCGCGGCGTAATCACAACCTCGGCCGAGGTCCTGCCCGCGGGAATGACCACGGCGTTGGAGATGGCCGCGTAATCCACCCCGTTGCTCGCCGTGCCGCGGATCGAGTAATGCACGAGCAAGGTGTCGTTCGTGTTGCCGCTGCGCGTGACCGTGAACACGCCGGCGTCAATCACGCCCAGGACCCGCGGCTCAGAAGCGTTCGGGTCCGTCGCGCGCAA
Organism: uncultured Bifidobacteriaceae bacterium; assembly: GCA_964574525.1. GTDB lineage: Bacteria > Verrucomicrobiota > Verrucomicrobiia > Limisphaerales > JADLHS01 > WYBW01. Next base: position 383 of record CAZNOE010001257.1, on the reverse strand, counting down.
CGTGACGACAGGCAATAGCGGCCCGGCCTGCACGCTGATGTGGACCGGATCGGAAACGGTGCTCGCGCCCTGATTGTCAGTCACCTTGGCCGTCAGTTCATGATTTCCCGGCGGCACGTTGGTCCAGGTCAGGCAATAGGGATTCTGGATGTCGGCGCAAGGCAGGCAATTGGTTCGAATGCCCAGGCTGTTCGCGCCCGCGAAGAATTCAACCCTGTCCACGTAGCCATTCGTGTCGCGGGCATCGGCACAAATCCGGATGTTCACCGGCGCTATGAAGGTTGCACCATTGGTTGGTGTGACGATGTGAATCGTCGGCCGCTGGTTGGTGGCGGGATCGTTGTCCGCGATGGTCACGACCGCGTTACTCGGCGAACCGATGG
>CAZNOE010001256.1:0-1582 GCA_964574525.1 uncultured Bifidobacteriaceae bacterium | reverse complement strand
CATTCGTGGCGTACCAGAAGGAAAACGGAGACTACCGCACTGCGGGCACAGCGTTTTTTGTAGGCGTGAACATCACGACATCGCGCTGGACGATGTATGCCGTGACCGCGAAGCATGTCATTGAGGAATCAACAGCGAGAGAAGCGGATAAGAGACGGATTTTGCTTCGCGTCAACATGAAGGAGGGAGATGCCCAATACATCGAAACCGAACGTGATTCTTGGGTGTTCGCCGATGATCGATCTGACATTGCCGTTGCGCCTTTCGGATTCCCTGATAGTCTCGATCATCGTGTTTGGCCGGTCGACCGTTTTGCGACGGACGATGTGATCACCAGCAAAGGCATTGGTCCCGGAGATGAAGTTTTTCTTGCTGGCCTGTTCACCAAACACCAGGGCGAGAAGAAAAACATTCCTGTCATTCGAGTTGGCAACATTGCTGCGATGCCAGAAGAGCAAGTCCGGACCAAGATGGGATACATGGATGCCTATCTGGCAGAGGCACGCTCAATTGGCGGTCACAGCGGCTCACCTGTTTTTGTGCAAACAAGCGGGATTCGCGTTTTGCCGTCAGGTGTGACACAACTGGTCGGCGGCCCTGAATACTTTTTGCTGGGCGTAATGCACGGGCACTGGGACGCACCAACAGCGGACTTAGATGATCCTGTTGAAGACGTCCTTGGCCGCGAAGAAATTAACAGCGGAATCGCCGTTGTCGTACCAGCCTCGAAGGTTCTTGATATCCTCAATTCGAAATCTTTTGAGGCGGCCCGGCAGTCTGCAATGGAACTCTGGGAATTGCAAAACGCTTCTGCGGTTGACATCGCGCACTAGCTGGGTTGACTCGACATTGACGGCCAAGTCAGCCATAGCCGCTCGACACCCTCAGTGCCGGAACAAAGGTGTCAGGAACCGTTGTGCCTACACAAATTACAAACAACGGTTGCTGACACCTTTGTTTCTCTGACACCTTTGTTTCTCCGATGCAATTCCTCGCCAGCACTTGGCTGACCGCCGCCGTCACCGCAACGACCCCGAACAGCACCGCGCGCTCGCCACTGATCGCTCTGCGAGTGACCCACGGCGGCGCCCACCGTGTCGGCAACCGTCCCGACCGCATCGAACCCCGCGCCATCAAACGCCGCCCACCCCCCCATGTCTTGCTCACGATCCCCCGCGCCGCAGCCCGCGCCGCGCTGATCGCTCATCGGTCAGCGTAACCCACGTCGACACAAGCGGCAGTGCCATTCGACCTGTCCCCTTTCACCGGCTCGAAATGCTGCTCCTGTTCCGGCAGACGTACCGGCAGGCCACGGCGACGTGATCGACCACTGCGCGGAGGGTGGCACGCTCTGACCAAAGGGAAGGGCGTGGCTTGGAGACCATGATGGAGAACGAAGTCCTGCGCCGCCCACGCCCATCGCTCCGCTCTGGGCGTGCCACACAGCCGTGTCTCCCCCACCCGATTGAGGCGCTATACTGCCTCACTTACGGGTCATCCAACGAACGAATTCGCTAGTCCCCTCGGCTCTATCGCTACTGATTTCATGTACCTTTCCATTCATGATGGAAACGACGAGGTG
>CAZNOE010001255.1:0-1582 GCA_964574525.1 uncultured Bifidobacteriaceae bacterium | reverse complement strand
CCGCGCGGCGTAGGACCCGAAGCGGGCGCTGTTGAGCAACGCGTTCCCGACACCGCCCGTGGCCACGCCGATGATCGCGTTGAGCGCCACTTCCCGCCCGACAATGGCCGCGATGTTGACGACGCGGTAGAAGCTGTTCTGCGTCATCAAGTCGTTCGAGTAACTGTTCAAGGCCGGGATCATGCCGAAGGTGACTTGATTGGCCGTGACGGCATAGGTGTTGATTAAGGGACTGCGCAAAAATAACCTGGTCAAATTGACCTTGCTTGTTTTGGCTACATGTGTCATTGCAATGGAATGCATGATGCAGCTGTAATCGAACGGATTCGACGCAAATACCTTGCGATGGCGCCTGTCCTGGACGAGCGTTCGCGGCGGCATTGGGCAGCTGCCGAGGCGCAAGAGTTGGGGTGGGGCGGTGTATCGTGCGTGGCACAAGCTACGGGGTTGTCGCGCACGACGGTTGGCCTCGGTATCGGAGAACTCGGGAGTCGTGCTCCGGATGACCTCATTAGCCCAAGAATTCGTCGGCCTGGGGCCGGACGTCATCATTTGGTGGATACCGACCTTGGGCTGTGGCAAGCACTGGATGCGTTGGTCGATCCGGTGACGCGTGGCGATCCCGAGTGCCCCTTGCGTTGGACCTGCAAAAGTACGCGCTCCTTGGCAAAGGAGTTGAGTCGCCAAGGGCACTGTGTCAGCGCCGGCACCGTGGCGACCCTTCTGCGCGAAGCGGGTTACAGCTTGCAAGCCAACCGCAAGACGCGTGAAGGAACCGGCCACCCCGATCGCAATGCCCAGTTCGAGTACATCAGCACGCAAGTCCGGCGTTTGCAAAAGCGCGGCCAACCGGTGGTGTCGGTGGATACGAAAAAGAAGGAATTGATTGGGGATTTCAAGAACCCGGGTGAGGAATGGCAACTCCAGGGACACCCCGAAGAGGTGCGTGTCCACGACTTTCCGGATCCGGAGTTGGGTAAGGCGATCCCGTATGGCGTCTACGATCTGACCAACAATCAAGGCTGGGTGAGCGTCGGCATCGATCACGATACGGCCCACTTCGCGGCGCGTGCCATTCGCCGCTGGTGGGACGGCATGGGTTGGCGGCGTTTTCCCCGGGCCAAGGAACTGTTGATCACGGCGGATGGCGGCGGCAGCAATAGCTACCGGTCGCGTTTGTGGAAGCTGGCGTTGCAGGAACTGGCGGATGTGATCGGCCTGAAGTTGCGCGTTTGCCATTTTCCGCCGGGCACCAGCAAGTGGAATAAGATCGAGCATCGCCTGTTCAGCTTCATCACCAAAAACTGGCGTGGCCGACCACTGGCCAGCCTCCAGGCGGTCGTGAACCTGATCGCCCATACGACAACGACCACGGGCCTGATTGTGCGAGCCGCCTTGGATACGCATAAGTATGAAACCGGCATCAAAGTGAGTGATGAACAACTGGCAAAGCTTTACTTAACTCCGGCCGACTTTCACGGCGAATGGAACTATTCCATCGCTCCACGCCGAAGAAGAAATTGACCAGGTTATTCTTGCGCAGTCGCTTACGCCCCGAACGTTTCGAAACGTTATTTGCTGA
>CAZNOE010001254.1:0-1584 GCA_964574525.1 uncultured Bifidobacteriaceae bacterium | reverse complement strand
TTCGATGCCCTCATAACCGCCGTTGCTGACTTTGGGGTCCATGCATGAACTCGGCCACCAAAGACTGCTGCTCCAGTAGCCGTCCACTTTGGGCCTCGCATCGCCAATCATCAAAGCATCCACGGGAGATAAAACCGATGTCCGTTTGAACGTGGTTGCCAACGGAAATGTGATTCCTCCGACCGCAACAGTGAAACCGCTATAGGGATGTCCACCCAGAAACCAGGAGTTGTAGCCGTAGCCTACCTTGTGGGCATCGAAAGCCCAGTCCCAAGAGAGGCTCGGATCGTTAATTCTGCCCTTGATGGAAGGACAATGGAACAAGTTCGTCTGATTTTTGGCGTAGCCGATGACGGCTGTGCCCCACCAGTTGGTGAGCGCGGTTGTGGTGTTGTCCAGTTCATTTTGATTGCGATGCGCCGGAAACGTATCCCGGTTTTCATCGGTATAGAACTGCATGTAAATCCCAATTTGCCGCAGGTTGTTCAGGCAGGAAACGCGGTCCGCTTTGGCTTTGGCCTTCGCTAGGGCCGGCAGCAACATGGCGGCGAGGATGGCGATGATGGCGATGACTACCAGCAGTTCGATCAGGGTAAACGCAACCGCGTGCTCCAGTCCACGCGAGGGGGGTGAAAACATCCGTGCGCCCGCCTTTATGTTAGTCGAGTGGCAATGGCTGTTCAGAGCCGCACTTTGCATGGCTTGAAGCGAGCTTAGATCAGGACCGACAACGACGTCCAGCCTGAAATGTTCGGCAAAAGCCGCTTTACCCTTCGGCTTCGCTCCGAGGTTGCCTTTGCCGTGGAGGCGCTCAGGAGGATTGCCGCGAAAACTGCGCGCATGTGACCGAGTATTTGACCGCGCGCCGCTCTTCCTTCTCGATCCAGCCGTGCAACACATCCACATCGTAATGGAATTCACATTCAAAGGTGAGGTCGGCCTTTTCCATGACGCGGCGCGAAGCGAGATGGATGGCCATGGTGCGGGCGCTGACCTTTGCGTAGCCCCACTCCGCGAAAGCTTTCTTTATCAAAGCCCGGGAACCCTCCGGCGCGAGGCTTCGTCCCCACACACTTCGCTTGAGGCGGTATCCGAGTTCCATTTCTTCAGGCGAGATTTTATCCGGTCGCAGATGAAACCAGCCGATGAACTCGCCGGTCGCGCGCAGCTGCGCCGCCCAGAAACCGCGCGGCGGTGATTGGCGGTAGTAGTCGAGGAATCGGGGAATGAATTCGTTTTGAATTCGCGCCAGCTTTGTAGGGTGGCCTTTCGTAATGAAGCGCATCACCTGTGGATCGCTGTCGAGATCAAACAACAACTGCGCGTCCTCAACCCGAAACTGCCGGAAATACATCCGTTCAGTTTCGAGAAATATGGTCTTGGTCACGGACGGAGCTTACGCTCGACGTTCGCGAATGGCAGCGAGAAGATCCGCCACAACTTCCGCCTTCGGCTTCGCGCCTTGCGGACCGCCGTGGTGGAGACGGACGCTCACCGCGCCGGCTTCCATGTCACGTCCGCCGATGACGAGCATCGTGTGGACGCGCAATTGTTCCGCGTTGGAAATCTTCGCCTTGAACGGCG
>CAZNOE010001253.1:0-1585 GCA_964574525.1 uncultured Bifidobacteriaceae bacterium | reverse complement strand
GTACTCGTGGGCCGCTACTCCGGTCGCGGCGATTCCGCCATTGTGCTCGAAGGCACGGTCAACGGCGCGAGGCGCAAGTTCACCTACGAAGTGAATTTTCCGCGCACGGATGACGACAATGAATTCATCCCACGTCTCTGGGCCACGCGCCGCGTTGGTTATCTGCTCGACGAAATCCGTCTGCACGGCGAGAATACCGAACTCCGCGACGAAGTCACGGAGTTGGCGCGCAAATACGGCATTGTCACGCCTTACACGGCTTACCTGATTGTCGAGGATGAGGATCGTCGCCGCGTGCCTCTGACGATGCAATCGTTGCCACAACTCAACACGGATTCACTCGCCCGGCGCGAGGCGGCCGAGAACTGGAGTTCGTTCAACCAGCTTAAAGACGGCGAGAAGGCCGTATCCGGCGCGCGCTACGGACTGGCGCTCAAATCAGCCAACGCGCCGGCAGCCGCTTCGGCAGAGGGAGCTTTGGAAGCGAATCGCGCCCTCGGTGGCGAAGCGTTCGCGCGTCGGTACGGGATCAGCGGCGGCGCAAATGCCGCAACGGTAACGCCTCCGGCAAATGCGAAGGAACGGCTCGCGCAATACTCGCAGCAGGGCCAGTTCATCGCTGGGAAGAATTTTTACCAAAACAACGGGCAATGGGTGGACGCGGAGACGCAAAAATTCCAGAACGCGAAGCGTCAACGCATCCAGTTCAATTCCTCGGAATACTTCGCCTTCGCGGCGAAGGAACGGCGGGCGTTGCCTTATCTGTCGCTCGGCCAGGAGGTGCAGTTCGTTTTGGACGGCACAGTTTACGAGATAACCAAGTAAAGCAACCAAACCCCATGCGTAAGCCAATGAAAACCAAATCACATTTCACGAAATCATTGGCCGCGATCGCGCTCGCTGTCTCGCTCGCCACAGGCGCGGGTGAATCAACAGCGGCCGCAAAGAAATCGAAACGACCCCTCGTGCAAATCGCCATCCTGCTCGACACCAGCGGCAGCATGAACGGCTTGATCGAACAGGCGAAGAGCCAGCTCTGGAAGATTTCCAACGAATTCATCAAGGCGCGGCAGGAAGGCGTCGCGCCGGAGGTCCAAGTGGCCCTTTATGAATACGGCAAAAGCACTTTGCAGCGGGAGTCGGGCTGGATCCGCCAGATTCTGCCGTTGACGACCGACCTCGACAAGGTATCCGAGGAATTATTCGCGTTGCGGACGAACGGCGGTGAGGAGTACTGCGGCTGGGTCATCAAGCGCGCCGTGGAAGACCTGGAGTGGAGTCCTGCATCGGATGCGTACAAAGTCATCTTCATCGCCGGGAATGAACCGTTCACGCAGGGGCCTGTCAATTACGCGGAGTCCTGCAAAGCCGCGATCACCAAGGGCATCATCGTGAACACGATTCATTGCGGCCCCGAAGCCATCGGCGTGAACACCAAGTGGAAAGACGGCGCCGATCTCGCCGACGGAAAGTACCTGGTCATTGACCAAAACCGCGCCGTGGTGAGCATCGAAGCGCCGCAGGACAAGGAGATCGCGAAACTCGGCGTGGAGATCAACAAGACCTACCTTGCGTTTGGCCGCGC
>CAZNOE010001252.1:0-1589 GCA_964574525.1 uncultured Bifidobacteriaceae bacterium | reverse complement strand
GGCGATGACGAGAAATCCGCGTTCACTGCGGCGGGCGGCAGGGTGACGGCAACGAGAACCTTGATTTTGCGCAGAGATTTTCATGGCGTATTTCCGGCTTCGGGCACGGCAAGAAAGGTAAACAATGGCCGGAGCCGCGTATCCTTCCGCGACGTTTGCAATTCCACTTCCCATCGCCACGCTGTGACGTGGGCGCGCGGGTCGCTGGTCATTTGCGAACTTTTGACCCTCGGTAGTAACGGAAACCACGGAGCCTCCGCGGCGGTTTTGCGGAAGACTTGTGTGTCGGCAAACCTGTAGAAAACTTCGCGGTCGCGCTGTGGGATGCGGATCATCTGTTCGGCTTCGTTAATCTGGATTGCGCGGGCGGCGGCGCGGATGTCCTCCCGCCAAAGTTCGCCGGCGTGCACGGCGCGCGTGATGTCGTCGGCATTGCGGCGCAGACCCTTCATGTTGTCAAAGCAGCGGTAGAAGGCGACCGTGCCCAGCCCGAGCAACAGCGCGAACAGACCGGTATAAACCAGGCATTCGATAATGGTGAACGCCCGCGAATGGACCGTGCATCGGCGCTCCATCAAGGCGTGGGTTTTCATTTGACCGTCACCTCCCGCACAACCTTGCCGCCTTGGTCTTTCTCCAAAGGCAGCCACTCGAGGCGCACTCGCCGGTTCGTGATCGTGAGTTGGAATTTTCCCGAGGTCAGATTGGTAACCGCCAGCGCGTGCGGAGCGTAATCCTGCGCGCCTTCCTTGAACGCCCGCCACTCGCCGGCCAGCAACACCTCCACTTCGCCGTCCACAATTTCCGTGGCGACGGCGCGGTTGTAACAGGAGCGGAGGAATTTCGCCTCTTGCGCGAAGGAAAAGGCGAGCGGAAACAGTGCGATCACAATGATCGCCATGGCGACCATCAACTCGGTAATCAGCGCGCCGCTCTCCTTGTTTCGTGTACGAGAACCTACCCCCAACCCCTCCGAGGAGGGGAGCAAATCACTGCGCGTCCGACGGTAGTTCCCCTCCTGGGAGGGGTCAGGGGTGGGTTGGTTCATGACCCGTTTCACCATAAAACTCCTTCGTTCACTATGGACACGAGCACCGAAAAAACCGTGGTGACGACGAGGCCCACGAACAGGCCGTTGAACAGCACCAGCGCGGTCGTGACCCCGTGCGCGGCGGCCTGCTCCTGTTGAAACGCTTTCGCATCGAGCGCCTCATGCCAGCCGGCCAGGGCCTTGAGGAACCCACTGTGCGCGTGGCAGGCATTGGTGAGCCGCCAGCGAAATTCACCCGCGTCGTCCATCGCCTCAACGGCTTGCGGCAGATTCAATCCACGCTTTAGACCGTCCACGGTGGTCGCCGCGCGCGACCGGAAAATCGTGTTGGCAGTGCAATCCGCGGCGAGCGTCACGGCCTCCGGCTCCGGCATTCCGGCATCGAGCAGGATGGCGAGCATCACGGAGAAATCCCGTTGCATCCGCTTGTGCTGCCACGGCAGCCGGAAGCGGACGCGTTGGAGGACGGGAAACCACGACTCGGCGCGCGGCCCGGTCGCGTAGAGAAACGCGGCGATCCACAAGAAACCCACCGGTA
>CAZNOE010001251.1:957-1592 GCA_964574525.1 uncultured Bifidobacteriaceae bacterium | reverse complement strand
ACTGAAACAATCGTCCCTCGGGCGCGATTGCCTCAAAGTCGCCGAAGAGTATCTCCTCGAACAGAATTGGGCCGATGCCAAAACCCTCGAAACCTGGCGAAATGAAGCGGCGCAAAAGGTTGAGGAAGCCGTGGCCTTGGTCCAGCGCGAACCACCGCCTGATCCATATCAGGAAGATTGGTGCGCGCTCGCTTCAAAGCACTTGAGCGAAGGGCATGAATAATCATACGTGTGCCATCTCGGTGGGGCGAGCGTCCACCCTCCGCAGTATCGCTACCGAGACAGGTCCATCGCCCGCCCGCCTTCCAAAGCACTCTTCGTGTGGCGGTAGGCAGTACTGCTACAGCGGACGGGTCCTCGCGAGCCGGCTCGTCAGTAGCCTCGCCCCACCCAGACGTCATAACGCTCTGAGTTCATGAGCATCACTTACCTCGAAGCAATTCGTGAAGCTCAAGCGCGCGCGCTCGCAGAAGACCCGCGTGTCTTCATTTATGGGCAGGACGTCGGTGCGTTTGGCGGCGCGTTCAAAGCGACAAAAAATCTCGCGCAGGAGTTTCCCGGCCGCGTGCTCGATGCGCCGATCAGTGAAGATGCGATCATCGGCGCGGCCATCGGCGCGGCCATCGAAGGCATGA
>CAZNOE010001251.1:0-947 GCA_964574525.1 uncultured Bifidobacteriaceae bacterium | reverse complement strand
GGCCGATCATCGAAATGCAGTTCGCGGACTTTTCCACCCCAGGCTTCAACCAAATTGTCAACCACGCGGCCGCCTTTTTCTGGCGCACACGAACGCCCTGTCCCATTACCATTCGATTGCCCTCCGGCGGGACGGCCGGCGGTGGGCCGTTTCACAGTCAAAGCATGGAGGCGATCTATGCGCATTATCCCGGCCTGGTCGTGATGACACCGGCCACCGTGGAAGACGCTTACAGCATGTTGCTCGAAGCGGTCGCGATCGATGATCCCGTGATCTTCTGCGAGCACAAGTATCTCTACTATCACTTGAAGGCCGACAAGCTGCCGACGGAGGCGCTGCCCGTGGGCAAAGCGTGCATTATCCGGCCCGGGCACGACATGACCATCGTCGCTTACAGCGCCATGGTGCATGAAGCGTTGGCCGTAGCCGACGTACTCGCCACCGAAGGCCACGAAATTGAAGTGGTCGATCTACGCTCCGTCAAGCCGTTGGACACCGACACGGTCATGGCTTCGGTCGCGCGCACGGGCCGGTTGCTTTGCGTTGGCGAAGCGTGGCCCTGGGGCGGGGTCACCGCGGAAGTCGTGGCACGAGTTGCCAGCGAAGGATTTGGCTTGCTGGACGCACCGCCGCTGCGGCTCAATGCCAAAGACACGCCGGTGCCGTATCACCCCAACCTATGGGCGGTGCACCGTCCCACCGCGCAAAGCATCGCTGCGGCCGCGCGGAGATTATTGAAAATGTGACGAAATGAATGCTCCTGGAGCTTCCTGAGATGCCTCAAGTTCCCATCATTATGCCGCAACTGGGCGAGTCGATTGCCGAAGCGACCGTGATCAATTTTTTGGTTAACGCCGACGATCGAGTGGAGGCAGACCAGGACCTGATGGAAGTGGAAACGAACAAGGCCACCATGAACGTGGCTTCGCCTTGCCCCGGACGCGTCG
>CAZNOE010001250.1:0-1596 GCA_964574525.1 uncultured Bifidobacteriaceae bacterium | reverse complement strand
GACCTGCTTGGTGTCCATGCCCAGCTTGATGACCTTCAGCGCCACACGACGACGCACCGGCTCGGTCTGCTCGGCCACATACACCACGCCGCACCCGCCTTCGCCGACCCGCTCCAGCAGCTTGTAGCGACCGAGCGTCTGGCCGACGGCTTCGTCAGGTGCGTCGGGCAAATCGAGTTTCATCGTCGCCTTAACGGGTTCGTTGCAGGGCTTCCGCTCTTCGGGTTCGAGGAATGGATCTTCCACATCGTGCGCGGCGAGCAATGCCTCAAGCCGTTGGCGCAAGGCGGGATCGCCGAGGCAGGCGCCGTCAAGGAACGTCGCGCGGGCGGAGGCGGTGAGTTGAGCGGCGGCCTGAAACAGGGCTGCCTCACGCTGCGGGTCTGGATTCATGCGGGGATCGGTGGCGTTCATCTACCAGATCAAGCGCAGTTTGTCGGCAAAAAGTATGGGAAAATTTTTCGATATACCTTTTCCGCGGTTTCTGCGCTTATGAAGGCAGAACCTATGACCACACCTGAATTCAAGTTCTACTGTTCCCACTGCGATCAACCGCTGAAGTGCGAAACCCACTTTGCCGGACGGCAGATTCAATGCCCGGCCTGCCAGCACCTCATCCGCATCCCCGATCCGCCGGCCGGCACCGGGTTCACCCACGTCCAGCCTGAATCAGGGCACACTTGGGACACCCATGTGCCGAAGGGGAAGAAGGAATAGCGCGGGTCGCGCTTGGCCAATCCTCCTCGTCGTCGTTCTCGTTCTCGTCCTCGAATTCCACGAAACATCTCGAGGACGAGGACGACCAAATCACAAACATCCTTGTTCAACCTAACTAAATCCGGCGCTTGGAATTAACGAAGAATAGAAACCACAGATGGACACGGATTAACACAGATATGGTGGTGGAAAACAGATCGCCCGATGGGAGAGCCAAACTCCTTTCCGAACTCTTTCTGATCTGTGTTCATCTGCGTCCATCTGTGGTTTCAAATGTTTTTTTTGAGGTTCAGACGCTCTCTACGAAATCAGCGACTTTCCATACGCTGCCGTCGTCATCTCCACTCGCAGCCACGCGCGGGCGTAAGCCCACCACTGTTTGGCCGTCGGCACCGCGATGCCCAAAACCTCGCCTGCTTCCTCAAATGTCATCCCGACGAAGTAACGCAGCTTGACCAACTCGGCTTTGCGCGCGTCCAGCTCTGCGAATTTCGCCAGCGCTTCATTCACGGCAAGCAATTGGTCGTCAGGTGCGGGAGCGGGAATATCCAATTCGTCCGCGTCGAGACACACCTCACCAGCGCCGCGTTTGGCGGCCAGACGGCGGCGAGCGCGATCTACAAGGATGCGGCGCATCGCCTCCGCGGCGGCGGCAAAGAAATGCTGCCTCCCATTCCAGTCATGATCATCTGTGCCGGACAGCTTGAGCCAGGCTTCATGCACGAGGGCGGTGGGCTGAAGCGTGTGATTATTGCGCTCGCTGGCCAACCGGTGCGCAGCCAGCCGCCGCAGTTCGTCATAGACCAGCGGCAGCAATTCGGCCCCGGCGTGCGGATCGCCAGCGGACGCGGCCTGAAGAAGCTGGGTGACGTGGGTCAT
>CAZNOE010001249.1:0-1597 GCA_964574525.1 uncultured Bifidobacteriaceae bacterium | reverse complement strand
ATGCGGCATAGCCACTCCTGCACACTTGTTCTACTGACTCACAATGGGCTGTCTAACATTGATTATCCTACCAGCGGTTAGTATATCAAAGGCCATGAGATCTCAAGAGGCAATCAACCGAACCCGTGAAGTCATCCGTCGCCAGCACAAAGCCCTCGCCACGGCGCGTTTCTCCTGGACTGCGAATCTCATTGAATTCATGGCAGCGGCTCCAGTTTGAAATTGCCCCCGCCGGTGCGGTAGAGCGATTGGGTGCGATCAAATGCCGCGGCCTGCGATGTCGCGATGGTGAGCGGGCGTGGCGCGAGCAGGCCGAACGCTTCCGGCACATCGAGCACGCGCAGCACGTTCAGGAAAATGGGGCCGTCGCGGTGTGACGCGGGCGGATCAATCGCGACGACTTCACTGAGGCGCGGTTCGAGCAGTGCCGCATACGCGGCAATCACTCCGGCCCGCCCACGGCCGATGATGTTCCACTTCGCGCCGCGTTCCGCGTTCAGCGCTTGCGCGGAGGCGACGAGCACATCGGTCAACCGGCCAGTATCCACGGTCTGGCCCAACAATGGGAGCGAACGTTGGATGTAGAACGGCGCCGGATCGGGCCAGCGCATCGGCCCGCTGCCGCGTGGTGAGATCAGAAGCACTGGCACATCCCCGATGGCTTTGGTCAGCCATTCCGGTCTCGCCGCGAGCGGCTCTTCTTCGCCGAGCACGACCAGCCATGTGGCCTGGCCGGGCTTCGGATTGTGAGGTGGAAAGAAAACCCATGGCACCGTGATGCCCGGCTCAGTCGGCAAAATGCCCGAACCCATCTGGCTGCGGTTCAGTTTCAAATCGGTCGCAGAAGAAAATTTCTCCGGGACACTTCTGAAGACGATGCGCCGCAATTCGGCCAGCTTCGTGGTGCGCCATGATGCGAACCCTCCCGCCGATGTCGGCAATACATTCGTCGCCAGTGGCACGAACACTTCGTCGATCCTGGTGTTGATCTCGTCGGCGGGAAGTTCATCCGGAAAGGCGCGAAGCAGTTTGCCTTCGATCATTGGCAACTCCGCCTCGGTCACCGGCGCGTCCTCGCCTTTGAGGAAGCGGTTGATCCAACGATACGCCATGAGCCGCAACTCCACCTTGTCGTCGTGGCCGCCCGGTGTGACGCCGACGTCGAACAGGCGGTCCGTGCGGTTCGTGTAGAAACCGTAGAGCCGCTCCAGCCGCGCGCGGATGCGGTCGTTGCCGTTCATCGGGAAAATTGTGTCGTGCCCGGAATTCTCGAAGAGCATCGGGCGCGGCACAACGAGCGCGGCGATTTGCGTCCACGGCCATTGAAACGTGTTGATGCAAAACATGCAGTCGCAGTGGCCGTTCACAACTTTTTCGCCGACGTAATCTTCGAGGTCGCTCATGCCGCTCACGGGCACGGCCACTTTCACGCGCTCATCCGCCGCCGCAATCCAGAACGTCGCCGCGCCGCCGCCGGAAATGCCGGTGACCGCGATGCGGTCGGGATCGACTTCAGGCCGGGCCTGCAAATAGTCAATCGCGCGGATGCCGTTCCAGCACTCCACCGCCGCCGGCGTGTATCCGCGCGCCTGCCACC
>CAZNOE010001248.1:0-1598 GCA_964574525.1 uncultured Bifidobacteriaceae bacterium | reverse complement strand
CCGGTTTTTCCAAAGACGCGGGGAGCGTTTCTCCTTCTCCTTGGGGAGAAGGCCGGGATGAGGGAGGTCGTGAAACAAACTTCGTTTCCGTTCATTTCCGGCGCTGCGCGAGCCGTTCCTCGATTTTGGCAAAGACTTGTTCGGCTGGAATTCCGGATCGTGGATTTTTCAGAAATTCTTCTTCGCGCCGTTTGAGTTCTGCGAGTTGTTCTGGCGTCAGGTCTGGGTCATACGCTTCAAGCTCATCTTGGAATTCGTTCCACAGGCTTTCCAACACCTGCTGTTTGTCTTTGGCTGACAGAGGGCGGATTTGTTCAATGATTTCGGAGACGCTCATGGCGCGAACTTACGCCGTTGATTCACTCGCGCAAGCCGGGTTTTCCGCATCACGCATCACGCATCACGCACCACGCCGCCCATGATTCCCCGCGAGATTCTCAAAAAAATCCGGCAGATCGAGATTCGCACGAACCGCATCGTGACGGAAACGCTCGCGGGCCAATACCACTCCGTCTTCAAGGGCCAGGGCATGAATTTCGACGAGGTGCGCGAATACCAGCCCGGTGACGACGTGCGCTCCATTGACTGGAACGTCACCGCGCGGATGAACCATCCGTTCATCAAAAAGTTCGTCGAGGAACGTGAGTTGACGGTAATGCTGGTTGTGGACGTGAGTGGCTCGGGTTTGTTCGGCTCGCGCACACAATCGAAACGCGAACTCGCCGCGGAGATCGCGTCCGTGCTCGCCTTTTCCGCCATTCGCAACAACGACAAGGTCGGCCTCATCCTCTTCAGCGACGAGGTTGAGAAGTTCATTCCCCCACGCAAAGGCCGCAGCCACGTCCTGCGCGTCATCCGCGAGGTTTTGTTTTTTGAACCGAAGCGGCGTGGAACGGACTTGAATGCCGCGCTGGAATTCTTGATGCATGTCACCCGGCATCGTGCGGTGGCGGTGATTATCTCGGATTTTATCGGCTCGCCGGCGGTTTCTGTGCGCGAACGCAGCCGCAAGCTGCGTCCGCAAATGATGCTGCTCGAATCACTCGCCCAAGCCGCCTTCCCGATGCTCAAGCAGGTCAACCGCCGCCACGACGTCGTCGCCGTGCAAATCGCCGACCGTTTTGAATTGGAACTGCCGGCGCTTGGCCGACTCGTATTGAAGGACGCTGAAACCGGTGAGGTTGTGGAGGTCCACACCGGCGACGCCCGCAAACGCAGCGCCTTCGCCGAACGACAGACCAAAGCGCAGGCGGACCTCGCGCGCTTGTTCCGCTCCGCCGGGATTGATGCGATGCAACTGCGCACAGACCAACCTTACGGCGCGGCTCTGGCAAAGTTCTTTGAAACGCGAGAGAAGAGGAGACTGCGGGGATGAAAAGACGAAGCAATAGAATGTTAAACGCTCGCCCTCACCCTGACCCTCTCCCCCGGGGAGAGGGAACAGCAATCGCGGACCTTGTGGTTTGCCAACGCACGCTCGTCAAATCCAGTCGCCGAGTTCTTTGTGAGACGGCAAACGATTCTCCCTCTCCGGGGGGAGAGAGCCGGGGTGCACTGCTGTTGAAATAAGGATTTCATGTTTAGAACACGAATTTCCG
>CAZNOE010001247.1:0-1598 GCA_964574525.1 uncultured Bifidobacteriaceae bacterium | reverse complement strand
GAGGCTGGCCGCAATCGCGGGAGTAGCCACCTCTGCAAATGGCAGAACGGCGAACAAGACATCAAGCGAACCATTCCCACAGTCGCAGGAGTTGCCGACCATCTCCCGCGCCACCGGCAGCCTCAAGTCATGCACCTTGCTCGGAGACTCGTCGCGATTGCCGGTCCTTGTTTCGTTGGCCGTCACTTTGTTTTCCTTCCACTACGGTGTCGCTCGAACCAACACACCCAACCCGCATCCCCCGCGGGCCAGGCATTGCGATAAGAACCTCCCCATTTGCTCATGATCAGCTTTGTGGATCGATGTCAACTTTCGCCTGCCGATGCCGCTTCGGCATCGCGGGACGGCAGGTCACGCGGTCTTTGATTCATTGGATCTCGACCTTGCCGGTGCGGTCCCTGTGGTATGCCCCGCCCCTGGCATCCTTCTTCCTCGCTTTTGGCGTTTCCCCGCCGGGCTCGGACCGCCCCGAAATACGGTGCGGCTTCCGCCTTTCACATCCGGTCTCGGGAGCAGATCGTTGAGCCGGATCGGTTTCTCGTCAAGCCTACATTCCCTGGCTGTTGCGGTGTCTCCGCCTTTATGTCGAATCAGCGCCGGTCGCAGACGAAGGTTTCGTTGTGATTAAGACTTACCTCCTATCCCGACCGCAGCGGCCGCGGCCGCGCCCCGGCTTCGTAGCGCCGGTTTTCCAACCGGCGAGTCGCGCCGACTGGAAAGTCGGCGTTACGGCGAAGAGGTTCATGCAAAGAGGAAGAAATCATCGAGTTTGAGACAGCCTCAGACAGATGCGCCCACGCCACCGCAGCCGAAGAAATACGAGAACGGTGCTTGACACGCGCTGACGAAGGCAGAGCATCATCAACCATGAACCCGACGCATCGGCAATTCTCCCGGCACCGCGCTGCGTCAAAGCAATCCCTGTCAGTAAGACCCGGGGCATCCGGCTTCTATGAGCTGACGCCCACCCAAGATTCACTGGCGGCTAACGCGCGCTGTCCGGCAGCACGGGCAGCACGCGGGAAAAACCAACCAAACCAAACAACCACGCAAGTGGAGAAAGAAACACACCATGAAAAGCAAAACGACCAAAGCAGAAATCGCAACTCATCAGCCCAAAGGCAAGGTGAAGCTCAAGACCCTGAAACTCACCAAGGAAACCATCGAGAACCTGTCGGATCATGATGCAGCGACTGTGAAGGGCGGGGCGCGCACCCAAAGCTGCGTCAGCACCGTGAACTTGTGATCCGGTAGGGCGCGTCACTCCGTGCGCGCCGAAGCGTGGTTTGAGTCGGACGGCGCGCACGGAGTGACGCTGTCTCAAAACCGCCGGTCAGCGATGTTTTCTCCCTCTCCTCGGTCCTCTCCCCACTCCTTCGTCGCGGGGAGAGGAAGAAGAAGCGTGTTTCCAAATCTTTGTCGTAAATGCGCGAACTTGCAGGATTGTATTACGGGTGGGAACGGCTTGCCTGGCCCTCAAGGCTTCAATCGATCGCGCAACTTGCGCAGCGGATCGAAGGCATACTCGATGATCCGCCGCCGGCCCACGGCGACGCGGGCTTTCCCTTTCATTCCGGCGCGTAAAGCGTGGCTGTCGC
>CAZNOE010001246.1:0-1598 GCA_964574525.1 uncultured Bifidobacteriaceae bacterium | reverse complement strand
GGGAGCGGGCCTTCAACTCCTCCGTTTCACCGGGCACGGAGACAAACGTGCCGGAGGATTGCTCGCCAGCGATCATCTCCGCGGCGAACTCCACTGGATGCGGCGTCTCGATCAGGTACCTGGCGAGGATGGGATCAGTCATGCGGCAATGCGGACAGTTTCGCCGGAGGCCGCGCTCTCGTAAGCCGCGAAGATGAGTTGAACGGTCTTCAAATTGTCCTCGCCGGTGGTCTCGGCGCGGCCCTGCCCGGAAAGTTGCCGGAGCAAATCGCGATGGCAATCCACAATGCTCGCATGAATCAGGGCGTAGCGCGGGTCGGCCCAGGAATAAAACGGCGGCGGACAGCGGCGCGCGGTCGTTCCGTCGCGCGTCGTCACGCGAATCCAGAAATCCGGACCGAGTTCCGCCGAGCCTTCCGTGCCTTCGACGAACACGAACGCCTCCGGAAAGCGATCATGTTCCACCCGGCTGGCGTAGCTGAGATTGCAGGTCACGGTCGCGCCGTTGCGCATCCGGAGCAGCACCGTGGCGACATCCTCGCCTTTGATGTCCGGATGAATGCGCTGGGTCTGGCAGCGGAGTTGGGCAGCCTCGCCGAATAGAAATCGAGCGACATCAAGGATGTGGCTGCCCATGTCCGCGAGGATGAACTGTTCGACGGTCGTGAGAAAGGGCTGGTTGTCGAAGACAGGAAAACTGTTGCAGTAGTCAACGCGGCCCCGGAACACAGTCCCGATTCTGCCGGAAACCAAAACGCGGTGTAACTCCCGCAATGGCGTTTGCCAGCGCCAGTTTTCGTGAACGAAAAACGGGACGCCGGCCTGCCGGCAACCGGCCACCATGGCCTCAGCGTCGGGGAAGCTTGGCGCCATCGGTTTCTGGCAAATCACCGGCGTGCGGTGGGACGCCGCCAGTTCGACAAACCACCGGTGAGTGTCCACATCCGTGATGATGTCAATGAAGTCAGGTTTTTCCCGCGCGATCAGCGCTTCGGCATCGTCGTAAACGGCCGGCACCCCGAACTCGCCAGCCAGTGCTTCGGCCCTGGCGCGGGTGCGGTTGTAAAGTGCCACGCAGCGGACGCCCGGCAATTCACGCCAGGCGGCCAACTGATAACGCGACCAAAACCCCGTGCCCAAGATGGCAAAGCGACGAATGTTCGACATACGCTGAAACAAGCCGATTCTACGGGGCGCCTCTGCCGCAGCCTAGCAGGAAACGATTTGAGAATTGGACGAAACTCCTTTATCGCTGCCAAACGCATAATGCCGCTGGTCAAAGGGCTTTTCCGGAGACAAAAATAACCGCGTGAAAACTTGTCGGCCTCGCCGTCTCGCTTTGCTGCTCTTCGTGGTCGCGTTGCAACCAACGGTTGGAAACGAGACGGATCGCGTCGTCGTTCGTCCCGCCGACACCGGCGAGGCTCTGGTGAATCCCGGGATGGGCTGGACGCTGCATTTCTATTCGAACTTCATCGAGAATTACGGCTCGAAGCTCGAACCCCTCCGACACGCTCGACGACTGGCCTGGTATGTCAGTGATTTTCCTGCGTCGTGGGGCGTGCGTGACGTTTCTTCCGGGCGGCTGGAAGCCGCCC
>CAZNOE010001245.1:0-1599 GCA_964574525.1 uncultured Bifidobacteriaceae bacterium | reverse complement strand
CTCGCCGGGCCGGTGATGCTGGCGGCGAATGCCCCGCCGCTCACGGCGGCTGGGGACGGCCCGGTTCGCACGCTGAACGTGACTTGTGTTGGCGGACACCCGGACGATCCGGAATCGGGTTGCGCCGGGACGCTGGCCCGCTATGCGGAGCTTGGTCACGCCGTCACCGTGATTTATCTCACCCGTGGCGAACGCGGCATTCGCGACAAATCACTGGAGGAAGCGGCCAAAGTCCGCTCCGCCGAGTGCGAAGCTGCCTGCAAGATCGTGGGCGCGAAACCAGTTTTCTTCGGCCAGATTGACGGCGCCACCGAAATCACTCGCGCGCACGTGGACGCCATGACCAAACTGCTTGCCACTGGGAATCCCGACGTCGTGTTCACCCATTGGCCGATTGACACGCACATGGATCATCAGGTGGCTAGTTTTTTGGTCATCCGCGCTTGCATGGCCCTGCGGCAGCGGCCGTATCTCTACTTTTTTGAAGTCAACAGCGGCAGCCAGACCCAGGGCTTTCTGCCGGACACGTATGTGGACATCTCGTCCGTCCTGGAAAAGAAAAAGTCCGCACTGCTCGCGCACGTCAGCCAGGATGGCCAGGGGATTTGGCGGCAACATCATGAAATCATCGCGAACTGGCGCGGGCGTGAGGCGGGCGTCTCCGCCGCCGAAGCTTTTGTCCACCTCAATCGCGACAGCCAGACCAGCAAGCTGCCGGGGATGTAGGGCAATACCAAACCTCTTTCCAGCCGTCGCGCCAGCCAGAAACCCAACTTCACCGCTGGATTCAAATGCGCGCCGGACACATCGCCCACGGTGTAAATCATCGCCAGCACCACCAACCCGAAAGTCAGAGCGACGCCCACATGGGTGATGGCGTGATTGCTGACATCGTTGATGATGATTGCGCCCGTGCCGGCGAACACCAGCGCGAACGTGCCGAGGAATTCGGCGATACATTTTTTCATCGCCGCGAGGCTAGGGTTTCAAAGCGCTGCGGTCAATTGGCGGAATTGCGTGGAACTCCCGCGATGGAAAGGAGGCCAGACCGAATCGCTGCAAGGCTGAAACCTACAGTTGAGGAATTGGCTTTCTAGCCAGGTGCGATGAGCCTATACAGTTCCGAATCCGAAGCTGATGAATCCCTTGCCAGAATTCAACGAACACGGCGACCTGCCGCCCGGCGTTTACCGGACGACACGGGACGAGATTACGCGCCGCTTTGCCACGACACCGCAACGCGCTGTCATCGCCCGGCGACTGGAACGGATACATCAACTGGCCAGTTCTACCGGGCATCTGGCGCGTTTCGTTATCTTCGGTTCATTCGTAACTTCAAAGCCACAGCCCAATGACGTTGACATCTTCCTGCTGATGGAGGATTCATTTGACGTGCGACAAGTTTCACCAGAGGCACGTTTGGTTTTTGACCACGCCGCAGCGCAGAATCTGCTGGGCGCCAGCGTTTTTTGGCTTCGTCGTGCCGGTGCGCTTGGCGGTGAGGAGGCGACCGTCGCCCACTGGCAGATCAAACGCGACGGAAACAAACGCGGCATCCTGGAGGTGGTTGACCATGATTAGCAACGATCGCGAACTGGA
>CAZNOE010001244.1:0-1602 GCA_964574525.1 uncultured Bifidobacteriaceae bacterium | reverse complement strand
GGTGGCCAGTTCATCAAGCGACAAACCGACCAGCGGTGAGCGCAGCACCGCGAGCAGCGGCAGGTCTTGCAGCGGATTGTCGAGAACTTGCAGCAGGCTCAACAAATCCGTGATCTCAGTGCTTTGAAAAAATCCGCCCCGTTCGACCACCAGCGGCACGCCCAGCCTCGTGAATTCCTTTGCGTAACCCTCCGCCTTGCTCGCCGGCGCGCGCAATAGCACCGCCATGTCGCGCCACGTAACGGGCCGGAATTGTTTTTCAGTAGTGTCCCATACGGCGTGACGAGACTTATGCAATTCACGGAGCCGCAGAGCGACCAGCAGCGCTTCTTTTTCCGCATCTTCCAGTTCGGCCAGTGCGTCGGCGGCGGTATCATCGGGGGCAACGGCGGGTTCGCTTCCGTCCTTGAGGCGCAGGATCAACTCGGCGCGCGGCGTCGGATCTGCCTGAACGCTGAAAGCCTGGCGTTCGTCGGGCACGCCGAATCGCAGCTTCGCCGCATCGTCGTAAGCCACGCCGCCGATTTCATCCCGCATGAGCAGTCCGAAAACTGAATTGACGAACAGGAGCAATGCTTCGTGACTACGAAAATTCTCCGCCAGCGGAATCGTCCGGCCAGTCCCGCATTGCGGGACGCCCCACTGGGTTGCGTAGTTGCGAAAAATCTGCGGGTCGGCCAGCCGAAAACGATAGATGCTCTGCTTCACGTCGCCGACGAGGAAGCGGTTGGCATCCGCGCCGTCCCGGCTGAGCGCGGCGATGATCCGGTCCTGTGCCGCGTTGATGTCCTGGTATTCGTCAACGAAAACATACCGGATTTTGTTTCGCCATTGCCGGGCGATTGCCGTGGGCTCGCCCCGTGGAATAGAACGCTCGGCATCTGGGCTGAGTCCCGCGCTTGTTATTCCATGGGGCAAGCCCGTGCCAAAATTCCAAAGCAACTGAAGTGCTAATTGTTCGAGGTCGTGAAAGTCCACGACGCCGTCCTCGCGTTTGGCCTCGCTGAAGCGGGCGGAAAACTCCTGCGCCAGCTGGAGCAATGTGATCATCGGACCGCGTGTCCATTCCCAATCCTCGACCAGCGGGTCAGGGACGACCGGAGCATCCGTTTCTGAAACGGCGGCCAGCGATGCGAGAAACTGGGCCTCTCCCACAAACCTTTTCAGCGGCTTCGAACGCCCGGTTTGTTTTCGTTGGAGCCAGATTTCGCCGGCGCTCTGAATCTGTTTGAAAAGCTCCGCTGCGTGCTGGGGCGTGAATTGGTGCGGCAGGCTTTCGAGAATGGCCCTGTATTTCTCCGCCTTTTTGTTGCCGGCGGCGGCCATGCCGGCCAATGCCGGTTTCCACCGGGTCCTCCAGTCAGCGATTCCATCCATCAGCCAGACGCGCCAACACTCCGGCTCTGGTGATGCGAACAAATCGAGTTGAGCGGTGAACCACGCGTCAGGATTGGGCCGGGTTTGCGCATAGTGATGGATGCGCAATACCAGCATCCGGATCACCTCGTCCCGGCCCCCAGCCTGGGTCTGGATCAGGTGTCGCACCGCCTCCGATGCTTCACCCCGTGGAATAGAACGCTCCGAGTCTGAGCTGGGTTCCGC
>CAZNOE010001243.1:0-1603 GCA_964574525.1 uncultured Bifidobacteriaceae bacterium | reverse complement strand
ACCATTTCAATCGCTTCTCTGGCCATAACGTCGCGGAAAGCGTCGGCAGCATAGTAAAATCGCCTGCGCTGTAAAGAAGGGTTTGAGAAGTGGATGACGGCCTCGACTTCCAAAACCCGGCCAAATGAAGCTTGACCGCCGTCGATGAAGGCGTAGCTGCTGGCCGTCATCGTCCTCATCGCGACCATTCAATTACACCCGCCAGGAGGTCGGCTCGTTCCTTTCTCGTCGATAACCCTCGGAGGCGTTCTCGGCGTTCTCTTTTGGATGAGACTCGTGGGACTGTTACTACTTCCCTGAGGGTTTTCGTGCAGGAATGGATCTGCTAATGCGAATCGAGGTCACGGCTCGACCACAACCCGCACATCGTCGCCGAAATTCTCCAAGGCGTCGAGCGTGTCATTGATCGCCTTCGCGGTAAGGGGAACAGAGCGCGTTACCACGTTCGAGAGGTCGAGCTTACGGCTGGCGACGAGGTCGGTGAGCAGTGGGATTTCCTGCGCCAGATGATCGGACACGCCGATGATTTCCGCTTCCTTGTTGATGATCTCGTGATACGGCGCGAGGGGAAAGGTCTTGTCGGTGATGCCCACAAGGGCGGCGCGGCCTCTGATCGCGAGTGAGCGGACGGCCTGTTGCATGGTAAGCGGCAGGCCGATGAGTTCCAACGCCACGTCCACTCCCCTGCCCTTCGTCAATTCCCGGATAGCTGCGACCGGCTCAGTCTCGTCGGCGTTCACCGGCACGGCACCGAAGCCCTCCGCCAGTTCCAGCTTGCGCGGATTGATGTCCACGGCGAAGACCGTGCTCGCGCCGAAGGCTTTCGCCAATTGAATGGCGGACACGCCCAGGCCGCCAACGCCAAACACTGCGACGGTCTCGCCCGCGCGCATCCGCGCCTTGCTCAACGCGTGCAGCGAGGTGGCCGACGAGCACATCATGATCGCGCCCTGCGGAAACGGGATCGAGTCGGGCAAGGGGAAAACACTGCGCGCGGGCATGAGAATGAATTCCGCGTAGCCGCCGTCGCGATACTTTCCGATCATCGCGCCGTCCGGGCAGAATTGCTCGTTGTTCGCACGGCAGAACGCGCATTCGCCGCACGTGGCCAGATAGTGAAGGCACACGCGGTCGCCGGGCTGGAAGTTTTTCACTTCACCGCCGGCTTGTTCCACGAGGCCGGCGACTTCGTGGCCGAGCGTCAGTGGTAACGGATGCACGCGGGACTTGCCGGCGCGATAGTGCGCGTCGGAGTGGCAGATGCCCGCAGCCCGAACACGCACCAGCACGTCGCGCGAACCGGGCGATGGGACCGGCACGTCCTGGAGTTTGAGCGGCCTACCGGGTTCAATCAGGCGGACGGCTTTCATGGGCAACCTTCAAGGTGAGTTGATCGCGTGTCGCATTCCTTCTGCGAGTGTAGTGCAGCCCGCCGGGTGTTCGTGCTGGCAGCGAGACGCTGCCGCAACTCGCAGCCGGGACGGCTGCGCTACGCGAAAAGCGTCGCGGCCAGAACCTATTCACGGCAGCGTGTCGCCTTGTTCCAGGACTCCGAGGATTTTACTGAAGGCATCATAAAGCTCGCCGACACCGTTGAAAGTGA
>CAZNOE010001242.1:0-1604 GCA_964574525.1 uncultured Bifidobacteriaceae bacterium | reverse complement strand
TCGTGTCGCCGCGGCGCTGATTGAAAACCATCGTTGTGTAATCTGCGCCGCCGGCCAGGTAGCGCGTGAAGGGCAGGATCGTCTGATGGCGTGCGCGCTCCGCAAAGCGGCTGGACTCCATGCCTTTGATCGCTTCGCGGACCATTTCGTTGGGCCACGTGCGCGCGCGGCCAGTCGGTTTATTCGCGCCGTGGAAGACGAGCAGGATTTGATGTTCCGCCGCCTTCCGCAACAGCTCTTCGTAGAGGTCAACCAATTCCTTGTGGTCATGGTCGAAGAAATCAATCTTCGCACCGGTCACACCCAAGTCGTGAAGCATTTTGAAAAACTCCTCACGCTCCGCGGGGGTGCGAAGCGACCGGCTGTGTTTCCAGAACCACACGCCAACGCCGCGCTGCCGGGAAAAATCCGCCACATCCTTGCGCTCTTCCATCGTCCAGCGGCTCCAAAAACCTTCGATGACGTGATGCTCGAATCCGAGTTCTCCTGCCATGCGTGAGAATTCTTTCATGCCATCCACGCCTTGAGGTCCGCCGTCAACATAACGCCAGACGGCGCGGCCCGGTTTCACCCACGGCGTCTTGATGCCTTGCGGGAAGAATTTTGGATCCGGCGGCGGGCAGAGACTCGGGAGAATCGTGCTGTTCACGAGCGTGTTCAGGTCACGGCCCACAGTTATGACGCGCCATGGGGTCGTGATCGTTCCCGTGATGGCTGCTGGTTTGCCCAGGCGTTTGCCTTCCTCCCGGCCATAGCGAAGCTCGAACGGATAATTCAACGGCTGCCGATGGCCGAGTCCGACAATCCAGCCTCGCCGACCATCCGCCTCAAGTCCCATGCCGCTGTAGTTGACCAGATTGGCTTCCGTGATCGAGCCGTAGCCAGCGTTGCCCGGCAACTTGAACGTAAGAGGCGGCCCGGACCATTCGCCAGATCGCACGTCGGAAATGTCCTTCTGGTCGTAAGCGTCTTCGTAGTGGCCACTCAAACCGGCGTACCAAACGCTCGCGCCGGCAGGAACGATAAAGCTCGAATACTCGTCAGGCACACGCGCCGCACCGTCGTCGCCAGGAATGATGTGCCGATACGCCACGCCGTCGTTGAAGGCGCGAACCTCCAACGTGTAGTTGATAAACGACAAATCTTGCTGGAGCGAGATGCGAGCGCCGTTGCATCGATTCGTCGCCGTGCTGTGTGCGCCATTCCACGGATAGGTTTCGCTGATTTCATAACGCCCGGCGTTGCTGAAGACGACGCCCGAGGAGAGATCGAAGCCGTCGAGGTTCATCGCGAGCGACGATGGCTCAATCACCGTTGTTTCTCCAAACGTCACTGTGTACGTCAAGCGCTCCGCGTTGGGCAGGATGGTGATTTTGACCTTTCCGTCCGGACTGGCGACTTGGACTTCCTGCATCTTCACACGCTGGGAACGTCGTGAACGTTGCTGTTCCCGGCCTTGCTGCCGTTGGCGCTGGCCTTCCGCCTGCGGCTGGGCAAAGCCCGAATCAACAACATTGAGTGCCAGCATAAGCGCGACAATGATGCTTGGCCCGCAGATTTCACGCCGCGCCTGACTCTGACGGAGTCTGCTTTCATTAACACCC
>CAZNOE010001241.1:0-1605 GCA_964574525.1 uncultured Bifidobacteriaceae bacterium | reverse complement strand
AACTGCCAGCCCTGTTCTTTCGCGATCCACTCCTGAAGATGGTGATCGAAAGTTTTGTCGGCGTTGGCCTTCGCCCAGAGGTGGTCGCGCGTGAGTTTGACCGGCCAGAGAATGTGATGCTCAAACGAGCGGATGAACCACTCATCAAGCCGCATACCCCATTCCGGCTTCTTGCCCAGTGCGATCTCGGCAAGTTGTGTAAAAAACTCCGCGAGGAATTCCTGAATCTGAATTTCGACTTCCTTAAGGTCAACGTCTTCGCGGTTTTCCAGTTCGAGACCAAGCTCGTAATCCTGGACGCGGCGTTCCATAATCGGCAGATGCCATTTCTTGCGGTCGAAGAGAACGAGGAGGTTGACATTCCAAGTGAAGAAAAACTCCGCGCCTGCGTTGTCAGCCTTGCGTGCTGAATCTTCGACCAAATCTGGATTGTAAGGAGTGCGACCTTGCGCCGTGCCTGGCAACTTTACTTCACCCGCCAAAATCCGCTTGTTCGCGCTCCCATAGATGGTGAGGTCGGAGCGTTTGCGGTCGATGGCCCTGGACTCTTCAATTTCCGCGCGGCGGAACGGCCATTCGGGGTGCTTCGCAAAGAGCGCGTTTGCCCAGCCGGCGACGCGGCTGCAAAACGTGACTTCATAGGTGCGGATGTCTGAACTGGCCATGTCGCTTCTAGCATTCGCGGTTTATTCGCCCAAGCCAGTGTGCGAGGGAAAGCTATCAGCGTCAATCAGGGTTCATCTGCGGCGGTGGCGCGCTGCAACCCGGAGTAGATGTCACGGTCAAGTCCCTTCCGCCACGCGTCCGCTTCGGCCCACGCCTCTTCGCCGCCTCGCGCTTTCATTCTTATTTCTTCCCTTCCACCCCATAGGGCGGCGGTTCTTCACGCAACAAGCCGGCTTCCGGCACGGGCCGCGTTGGGCGAATGGCGAGCGCGCGTTCGCGCAGGGCATCCAGCAGGGCCAGCTTTTCGGCGATGGGCCGGGCGGCGAGGCGTTGCCGGAAGTCGCGCTTGCTTTGCAGGATCCTGGCGAGGTCAAAGGTCACGGGGTGTCGCCGAGGAATTGTTTTTCAAAGCATTGCCATGCTTCCTGCAATCCGTGCCGGCAGAGGATGGCTTGAAACCGCGCGGGGTCGAGCGCCCCGGTTTCGACAAACTGGAGCAGACGGGCCTTGTCCTTGGCGCGACCGGTCTGGAGCGCAATGGCGGCCAGATGTTCGGCAGTGAACACGCACGCGGACGTGCCGGCGACATCCTTTTCAACGGCCTGCGCCAGTGCTTCCCCGACCAGCGGACCGGTGGCGGGAAGGAATTGCACCGGCCATCCGGCAACGACGATGCATTCGCCCTCCATTGTGCCGCCTCGCGCTTTGAGGTAATCAGAGATCGGCTGCGGGTTGGCAAGGAGACTCCCGGCTTCAGGATGAAGGGTGATGAAGATGTCCACGTCGAGTGTGGCCACAGGTTCAAGGTAGAAGGTCGCGCCGACCGCACCGCCGATGGCGTAGCGTTCGATGACGCCGTCGGCCTGCAGCTGATTGATCACGGCGATGGTGTTCCTGATGTTCACATGTTCAATCGTCTTACGAACATTCTGCCAGCCG
>CAZNOE010001240.1:0-1608 GCA_964574525.1 uncultured Bifidobacteriaceae bacterium | reverse complement strand
GACTTCCTCCCGTCATTTTGACATCTGTACGTCAATGGGATCACCAGGCAAGATTGACATGCCGATGGCAATCGACCGGAGGACGTGGTTGTCGCCTAAGTGGTCCATTTCACAATTGATGATCAGGTTTCCGTCTCTGGCTTTTTTGGTAGATTGAGGGCCGTCGAATGGACACCCAAATCTTCAAGGCAACTGGATGCCACCCATGCGCGGTCCCAAACCTTCGCATTGCCCCGATTTCCCTGTGGAATTCTTGGCTGAGGCGCAAGCGCTCCTGCGCCGACGAACCATTTCGTTTCAACGGCGCCAGCGCGCGGCGCTGGTCTGTTTCCTTCATCGTGAACCACAAGCGTCGCACGTGGAGGCGGCGCTGGAAGCTCACATGCCCGCCGTCTCCGTGCGGCGCTGGCGACGCCGTTGGGCGCTCGGGGATTTCTCGTTGCAGGACAAACCAGGACGCGGGCGCAAGCTCGATTTTTCCCCCTCTGGATCGAGCGACCGTGCAAGCCGTCGCCTGTGAACTCCTTTATCAAACCGAACAACCGCTGAGCCGACAATCGGTCGCGGATTTGACGCGCCGAGCGCGTGCCGCCTTGGGAAAGCCGATCAGCCCCAGCACCGTTTGGCGCATCCTGCACGACGCGGACTTGAAACCCTGGCGGTACGAGTACTGGATCTTTCCGCGCGATCCTCGTTTTGCTGAAAAGGCCGAGGTCATTCTCGATCTTTATGCCGGTTTTTGGCAGGGAAAACCCCTTGGCGCCCACGATTACATCATCAGCTCGGATGAGAAGACCAGCATCCAAGCACGCATCCGCTGCCATCCCAGCCTGCCTGCGGCACCCGGCCGACCACGCCGCATCGAGTTTGAATACGAGCGTGGCGGTGCCTTGCAGTATCTGGCGGCTTGGGACGTGCGGCGCGGCTACATCATGGGGCGATGCGAAGCGACCACGGGGATCGACCCGTTCGGCCATCTGGTAACGCAGGTCATGGAACAGGAGCCTTACCGATCGGCCGAGCGCGTCTTCTGGGTGGTGGACAATGGTTCGTCGCATCGTGGCGACGCCTCGATCAAACGGCTGGCCAAAAGCTACGCGACTGGGATCTTGGTTCATACGCCGGTCCATGCCAGCTGGCTGAATCAGGTGGAGATCTACTTCTCGAAGATCCAACGGAAGGTCCTCACACCGAACGATTTTGCCAGCCTCGCCGAAGTCGAAGCACGCTTGCACCTGTACGAAGAACTAACCAACAAGAACCCGCGCCCGTTCAGCTGGAAGTTTGACCGAGCGAAACTGACGCGCTTTCTCGACCGCGTGCATCGGAAACTCGCGGCGTAGAAACCTGATCGTTATTTGTGAAATGGAGCACTAAGTCTCGACCGCTCAAATTCGGCCCCTTGGCACGGTTGCACCAAGGGCAGGCGTAGGCAAGTTGGCAGGGTCGTCGGAACCCCCATGCTGGCGTGGAATCACGTGTTCGACGTGAAACGTGATGAGCGGAACCGCGACCTCGGGCAATCGGCAATACTCGCAGCGCTGGCCGGAGCGCGTGCGCACGAGTTGTCGAACCGCCGCGTCCATTAGTTGACTCTTGAGGAAAGCA
>CAZNOE010001239.1:0-1609 GCA_964574525.1 uncultured Bifidobacteriaceae bacterium | reverse complement strand
CAGTAAACGAAAAGTTGAATCCATCCGAACTCGCCGCCTACACGATGGTCGCGAGCCTGTTGCTGAATCTTGACGAAACGTTGAACAAAAACTAAGCCAGTATTCAGTATTCAGTGTTCAGTATTCAGTTGCCGGCACGCCGAATTGCGACTGATGATCGAACACTAAATGCCGACTGAAATGAGCACGCAACCATCATCGCAAGCTGCAAAGCGGCTGCCTTTCGCGCGAAGTTTCAAGGAACTGGCTGTCTATCAGAAGGCCCGGACGCTGTGCCGCGAGGTGTTCAAGACGACGAAGCGCTTCCCGCGCGAAGAGGCGTTCTCGCTCACCGACCAGTGGCGTCGAGCAGCCCGCAGCATCGGCGCGCAAATCTCTGAGGCTTGGGCGAAACGGTCGTATCCGCGTCACTTTCTCAGCAAACTGACGGACGCCGACGGCGAGCAGATGGAAACTCGGCACTGGACCATCGTCGCCTATGACGACGGCTACATCTCTCGGGAAGAAGCCCAGCGTTTCGGTTCGCTGGCATTGGAGATCGGTCGTATGCTTGGCGACATGATGCGTGACCACGAGTCATTTTGCGGCGACGAATACGCCTTAAAGGAAACACCCGCTTCCTATTTCGTGACCGTACCGCCCGACGACCCACTGAACACTGAAAACTGAACACTGAATACTTTCCCCATGAACCCCGCCCAAGAACGTCTCCATCTCCTCAGCCGCCGCCATTTCTTCAAGACCACCGGCCTCGCTGCCGGGCGGATTGCGTTGGCCGGATTGATGTTTCCCGAAGTGCTGCGCGCCGCGACAGAAGCGCAGAGTACCGTCAAGGCGCATCCCGCGCTGCCCCTCCTTCCGCATTTCGCGCCGAAAGCCAAGCGCCTGATTTATCTTTTCATGAACGGTGGTCCATCGCAGATGGACTTGCTCGATTACAAGCCCGGCCTCCAAAAGATTTACGACACCGACCTGCCGGATTCGATCCGCATGGGCCAGCGCCTGACCACGATGACCAGCGGCCAATCGCGTTTTCCCATCGCGCCGTCGAAATACGAGTTCAAGCAATATGGCAAGTCTGGCATCTGGTTCAGCGAACTGCTCCAGCACACCGCGAAAGTTGCGGACGATCTCGCTGTCATCAAAACCGTCCACACGGAAGCGATCAATCACGACCCCGCCGTCACCTACATACAGACCGGCAACCAGATCCCCGGCAAGCCCAGCCTCGGCTCGTGGCTTTCCTACGGCCTCGGCAGCGAGTGCGACAACTTGCCCGCGTTCGTCGTCATGACGCCGAGTTGGTCAGCCAAGCGCGATGCGCAGGCGCTTTACCAACGGCTTTGGGAAGCGGGATTTCTGCCGACAAAACACGCGGGCGTGGCGTTGCGCGCGAAGGGCGATTCCGTGCTTTACCTCAACGACCCGCCCGGCGTGGACCGCGAAACGCGCCGCGACATGCTCGACGCACTGGCGAAGTTGAATCAGGCCGAATACAAAAAAGTCGGCGATCCCGAAATCAACACCCGCATCGCCCAGTACGAAATGGCGTTCCGGATGCAATCCTCCGTGCCGGACCTGACGAACATTTCCACCGAATCAAAAGCCA
>CAZNOE010001238.1:0-1613 GCA_964574525.1 uncultured Bifidobacteriaceae bacterium | reverse complement strand
CTGCGCTGGCTCGAACACGCGAGCCTCGACGGACTTGAAGAACTCGTCTGCCGCTCGGTTTGGTTGCGGCGTTTCGTGTTACGCGTCCATGATCGGGCGCTGGCACGTGCGCTCGCGAAGATGCCGCGCCCGCGCCGCGTGGTCATCGTGGGTGGGGGACTGTTCCCTCGCACCGCCCTGGTTCTCCGGCGGCTCTTGCCTGACGCGAAGCTCACCATCGTGGATATGCGCGAGGATCGAATCACGAGCGCGAAATCGTGGCTCGACGAAGGGATCGAGTCCGTCCGCGGCGTTTGCACCGCGGAGAATCTTCCCACGCTGGCGGGGGACGCGGACCTCGTGGTCGTGCCGCTGGCGTTGCGCGGCTGCAAGGCGGAGTTCTACCGCAAGCCGCCCGCGCCGCACGTTCTCATCCACGACTGGCTCTGGCGGCGGCGCGGGCAAAGCGTGGTTGTCTCGTTGCTCCTGCTCAAGCGGCTGAATTTGGTTTCGTGCAGAAAAGACGACGTGAACTCGCACCCGACATTGTTCTTGGAGGAATCCTACTCGTCCTCGTCCTCGATTTCCGCGAGCGTTTCGAGGACAAGAACGAGGACGAGGACGAGGACGATGCATAGGCCGCCGACATGAAAGCCCTGGCGCTCTTCGGTGTTCTTGTCGTCGCCAAGCTGCTGGCCGTGGCCGGACGCGATCTGCCGTTGTCGGCGTGGACGCCGCTGGCGTTGTTCTGGCAGGACGCGCTGGTGGCGCTCGTGTTCGCGGGTGTGGACTCTGTGCTGCGGAGGAAGCCCGTGGCGGGGTGGAGTTTGTTCTGGCTCATCACCGGCTACGCGGCGGTGAACGTGGTGCTGACGCGGGTTTTATCATCACCGCTCACCTGGCAGATGTCGCGCGCGGCGGGCGGGGCGCTGGCGGATTCAATCCGGCACTACCTCACGCCGGGCAACCTTGCGCTCATGGCGACGGTGATGCTGTCGGCAGCAGTATTTGCGGCGGCTTCATCTCGGCTGCGGCCAATCCCGGCGCGGCTCAGGCTCGGGACACTTGCTGCACTCGCGCTGGCGGGCGCCTTCGCGGCGCAGCGAGTTGATTGCGGCGGACTGCATCGCAACGCGCTCGTAGCGTTCGTTGATTCGGCGTTGCCACAAGTGCATGGCCAGCCGCCCACTGCGTCGAACAACTGGCGCGCAACGTCGGCGGACAACAAAGCGGTCGAGGATTTAGCTTCGTTGCGCGGCGCTGCGGCTGGCCGCAACGTCGTGCTCATCGCGTTGGAATCAACCGGGGCGCGTTCTCTGCGCTGTTACGGCGCGAAGGAAGATCCGACGCCGAACCTTACGCGGCTGGCCGAGACTTCGCTGTTATTCGAGAACGTGTATTCGGTTTACCCGGAGAGCATCAAGGGACTGTTCTCCGTACTTTGCTCGCGCTACCCGGCGTTCGACACGCGAGCGGAGGACTACGCGCGCATCCGCACGCCGTCCATTGCCGAAATGCTGGCGGGCGAACACTGTCGCACGGCGCTCTTTCACTCGGGGCGTTTCATGTATCTCGGGATGAACGCGGTGATCCAACGGCGCGGCTTCGAGACGCTGGAGGACGCGGGCGCCATC
>CAZNOE010001237.1:0-1623 GCA_964574525.1 uncultured Bifidobacteriaceae bacterium | reverse complement strand
CCACCCCCATGCCGCCCTGCCCGATCTTCTCCAGCAATTCGTAATTGCCGAAGCGCTGGCCAGCGCTTTCGGGTTCCACTTCGGCGGACTCCCCCAAGCCCTCGCGGAGCAGGCAGCTCAGGCAATAACCGTCGGGCGTGGAGTCGTCCAACGAGACGCCACAACGACTGCATGAATGTTTGCCGGCCATAAGCGGTCTGCAGTTCCTGCATTCACACGGTTCTACAACAAAACTTTGGCGCCGTTACGCCTTGGATACGGGGCGCGGCGTTCACGCCGCTTCAACTCACGACCGTCCACCAACTCCCGGATTCTCCCAGCGCCTCACGACCTCGAACGCTGAAGCGGAGTAAACTCCGCGCTCCTCGCTTGACGCCCCGCTGGGGCTTGATTTGATTGCGATCTTTCGGCTTCACCGTTTCAACGATTTAACGCTTTAACCCCTCTGGCTGACCACCGAGATCAGGTAGCGCAGTTCCTCGTCCACCTCGCCCGGTTCGGCGACGGTCTGCGCCACCTCGCGACGCAGTCGCTCCCGGTAGCGCGTGCGCAGGCGGTGCATCGCGCCGCGGGCTGCGCCTTCCGTCATGTCGAGGCGAGTGCCAATCTCGGCGAACGAAACCGAGCCATCCTTCCCCCACAACAAGTCCGCCAGTTCCGCAAACACCCGGCTGTTGCCGGCGTCGGCATATTCCTGCTTCAACGAGGACAGGACCTGCTCCAGCAGTGTCGCAGCCCATTGCTTTTCGTAGGCCCGCTCCGGCGTCAGGGTCACGGCAGGCTCGTTCGCGTAGCGGTGTTCGGCTCCTTCCACATCCAGCGAGAAAGGCGTTGTTCCGCCGCCGCGCTTGGCGCACTGGGCGCGCTTCCATTCGTTGACCAGGAAATGTTCGAGGGCGTGGAGCAGAAAGGTGCGGAACCGGCCCCGCGCGCGATCAGCCAGGCGGAAATACTCCTTGCGCAGGAACAGCGCGAAGAACTCCTGGGTCAGGTCCTGTGCGTCTTCCGGGCCATGACCCCGGCGACGGACGTAAGCATAGAGGGGATACCAGTAGGTGCGGCACAATTGCTCCAAGGCTTCCGACGCTTGCGCATCGGCGCTTTGGCCCGCCGCCAGCACCACGCTCCAGTGCGTGGTGGCGAAAGTGGCCGCTGTGGAGTTCATTTGGGTTGCCCCAGGACCGGACGCCAATCCGCAGCCTGCTCCCTGGCAGGCTGGCGTCAAGCATGTCTTTGAACCCCCAGCCGGATGGTTTCGGAGAGCGGAGCTTGTCTGGTTTCAGGGCTCAGGAACTGTTCTTCGAGGGTTTGGCTGGGGAGTTGGCGTTTCACCGGTCGTCAAGCGTTTCTTCCATTGAATCTCCGTCGAGATTTCTTCAAACAATTTCTTCCCTTTTCTAAATTCGGTCACTAAATTTTTCCCCATGCCCGAACGAAACGCGCGCAGTCGCGCTGATTTTACACGCCGCCAGTTCCTGCGAACGGCCAGCATCGCCGGTCTTGGCGGGTTGATGGCCGGTCGTGCAGCGGCCGTTCTCGCAGCGGATGCAGTCTCGATGCCCTTCGCCAACGGCGAGCGACGGTTGGTGCAGTTTCCGCAAAAGCGCCCGCTCATTCTGCTGA
>CAZNOE010001236.1:0-1628 GCA_964574525.1 uncultured Bifidobacteriaceae bacterium | reverse complement strand
CAGGCTCGTCTGATTGTATTGCGTGCTCACCACGGCCCCGCGCTTTGTGTAGGGACTGATCACGTAGGCAGTCGTCCGATAACCGCTCACGTGATCCCAACCGTCCTGCGGATCATCCTCGATGGCAAAGATGCAGGTTTCCTTCCAAAACGGCCCCGTGCTCAACGCTTCGACGATCTGGCCAAACGCGAGGTCGTTGTCCGCCACTTGCGCGGCGGGGGTCGGCAAGCCGGCTTTGGTGCCGCTGGTGTGATCGTTGGGCAGGCAGATCACGATGAGGTTCGGCAGGCGGCCGGCTTTCTCATACTCGCGCAGTTCTTTGATGAACTCCCGCGCGCGGAACACGTCCGGGATGTTCATGTCCCAACCGACGGTGTTGGTGCAGAGATACGGACGGATGGATTCGATGGTCGGCCGACTCCAGACGCGGATGTTGCCCGCGCCGCTCGTGAAATCCTTCCAGTGCTCGGGGAATTTGATGTCGTCCTTGCGATTCGGATCAACCCAGCGTTTCTCCGTGGCGGCGAACTCGCCGTAGATGCGCAGGCTCTTGCGGTGAGCGAGCACGTTGTCCCAGATGAAGCCCGCGGGCGAATACGCCAGCGCGTCCACGTCGTCGTCCTCCATGCCGTCGGGATAACTGCGCGGGAAGCCGGCGAAAGATTTCTCCATGTAATCCGTGGTGATGCCCGTGTCGGCCCATTGATGTCCATCGGCGCTGAGAATGCCGGAACAATACGTGTTATCGAGCAGAACGAACTCGCGCACCAGCTTGTGTTGGTTGGGTGTGAACTTCTCGCCGAAGGTGCAGAGCGAGGCGTCGCCGTTGCCCTCCTTGATGTCGCCGAACACTTGATCATAGGTGCGGTTCTCTTTGATGATGTAAACGACGTGCTTGAAAACGCTCGGCTCACCGACGCGCTCGGGCACGGGCCGGGGCGGTTGATCGGGTCGCGGCGGCAGCTTCGCCTCTTGCAGCAATCCGTAACGCATGTTGCGCAACGCGATCTGCGTGAGTCGCGCCAGTTCACGTTTGCCCGGCACCGGCACGAGGGACAACGTGCCGAAATACTGGTGCGAGTTGAATTTTACCTTCTCATCGGGTGTGAGCCGTTTCGTTGAACCGATGCCTTTGATGTTGGCAACGCACAACGTGATGCGTGATGCGTGATGCGTGACCGTGATCGCGCCGGGAAACCAGCCCACGGGAATCAGGCCGCGCAACTGCGATTTGCCGGGAGCAAACGCGATCACTGCCACCGCGTTCTGCGAGCCGTTGCAAACGAAAAGGGTCCGGCCGGATTTGTCGAACGCCAGCGCGTTGGGTTGCGCGCCGAACAAATCCGCCGGGTTTTGTCGCGCCCAAATAGTTTCGACGATCTGGTCGGTGCGCGTGTCAATCACGCTGAGCGTATCGCTGCCAGCGTTCGCGAGGACGAGATGGTGGCCATTGGGCGAGAGGGCGAGGGCGGAAGCGTGTAGGCCCGTCAGAATTTCGAATTGCGGACTTCGGATTGCGGATTTCGTGTCGGATTCGCCGAGGTCAATCACTGACACCGAGCCTTCGCTCGCGATGTGACGCACCGGGTCCACGCGCACCAGCGTGCCGCGACCCGCCGGGCCAGTGA
>CAZNOE010001235.1:0-1631 GCA_964574525.1 uncultured Bifidobacteriaceae bacterium | reverse complement strand
CACCCTGACCCTCTCCCCCAGGAGAGGGAGCAGCAGTCGCACAATTGTTCTTTGCGGAAACGCGTTCGTTCAATCCCGGCTCACGACGATAGAAAAGTCGGCGAAATGGCCTCCCTCTCCCCGTGGGAGAGGGCCGGGGTGAGGGCGAGCGTTCGACCATACAACCCGGGAACGGACTGCCTCACGGCAACACCAGCGTCTCCAGATTCAGCGAATTGCCTTCGCCGCGACGCACGACGAGCGCGTGTGTTTGATCGAGCTTGTCGAGTTGATCCACACCGGTCCAACTGGCGATGGTTTCGTAGGTCTGGCCTTTGGTGCCGCCGCCGCCAACCGGGCTCTCAATTTTCTCCGCGCTCTCGATCTTGTCCGTGCTGATCTTCATGACGCCACGGCTGCTGTTGGCGAGCAGGAGATAATCCTTGCCGTCCTTCTGATACACGATCATGTCGAGCGGACGATTGCGGTTCCCCAGCTCGGCGACGGTCTTGCCCTTGATCTTGGCGCCGGGCTTCAAGTCGCTAAGAGGGAATTGCACGAGCGGCGTGCAGGTGTAAGCCGCGAGCAACGACGGCTCGTTGCCAACCTTGAAAGCCACGAACGTGCGCACCGGGGCGCGCGTTTCAAACCGCCCATGCGCGCCGTGAAAAATCTCGACGCTGGTCCCATTGGCCACGGTCTTGAAAGGGAACGGAACGGCCCGCAAGGTCGAGCCGAACTCTTCATTCGACAGGCCGGCGATCAACACGCGGTCTTCCAAGAACGCGATGTCCGTGATGGATTCCTGGCGCGGATTGCTCTGGCGATTGCCCTGGCCGACGACGCCCTCTACGGGCGCATCGGGCAGTTCGCCTCGCGAGAATTTCACCTTGTCGAGCGAGACCATCTCCAACTGCCCATCGGCCTTGACGCGAATCAGCACCGGCACGGCGTCCGGACCGCGCCCGCGCGAGACGGCGAGGTAGGCGTTGCGCGAAATGGGATTGACCATCATGTCGTCAATGAGGATCTGGTCGGCGCTGGTGCCCAACAGGCCGGCAATCTTCTGGTTGACGCCTTCGACTTTCAGCGCCTTGGCGTCCTTGGCCGGCGCGGTGTCGCCCGTGGCAATGGCCGTGATGGCCGCGGCTTTGGTGTCGGCGACAAAGAGGATTCCTTCCGGCCCGAAAGCCAGCGGCCCCATGGATTTGAATTCCGGTTTTCCTTCCTTCATGCCATCGGTCCAGTTGGCGGCGTGAAGCGAGGTCGCGAGCGTGCCCAACGCCAGCAAAGTCAGCCCGATTCGGCAGGTGGTTCGTTTCATAAACAGTTTGATTTTTTGTACGCGGGCAGGCCCGCGGGGAGTTCGAGTGTCGCCAGATACTCTTGGATGGACGCCAATCTGTCAAGGTACGGCGAGATGAGGTAGGATCGTCATTGGATTTCTTGGGAACAAGATTGTGCCGTTCTCGGTCAACCGCACGATGAAACTCCACGCCCAGCCCACGATCCGTTGCATCAGAACAGTACCAACGGCGGACGATTCGCCTGATTGTTTCGATCAGAACCATTTCGGCGAACCGACTCTCCTACTTTGCCGGAGCAGCCATCGGTTTCATCGTCAGCGGATCGCGCAACGGTAGTTCGGTGAA
>CAZNOE010001234.1:0-1636 GCA_964574525.1 uncultured Bifidobacteriaceae bacterium | reverse complement strand
CAACTGGGCAATCCCGCCACGCCAACGCCCGCCACTGATGGTAAGAGCGTTTATGTCTATTTCGGTTCGTTCGGTTTGCTGGCGTATGATTTCGACGGCAAGGAGCACTGGCGAAAGCCGTTGAACACGCCGGACGTCGAATGGGGCGTCGGTGCGTCACCGATTGTCGAAAGAGACTTGCTCATTCTGAATTGCGACCAGGACCTCGGCGCTAATCTGCTGGCCGTGGATAAGCGCACCGGCAAAACGATTTGGAAAACGGAGCGACCGGAGTTTCGTCGCAGTTTTGCCACGGCGTTCGTCTGGCGTCATGGCGGAACGGAGGAACTCGTCGTGCCTGGCTCGCTTTGGTTGAAGTCCTACAATTTGAAAGACGGCAAGGAACTTTGGACGGTGGCCGGCACGTCGCGTGTGGCATGCAGTTCACCCACGGCGGGCGACGACTTGCTGTTCAGCGCGAGTTGGAATTACGGTGCCGACCAAGGCGAACGTTTCACCATGCCACCATTTGACGAATTCGCCGCGCAATACGACAAGAACAAAGACGGCAAGTTCACCAAGGATGAATTGCCCGCCGGGCCGGTGGGTGATCGCTTCTCGCAAATGGACGTGAACCACGATGGTGTGATCACGCGCGCCGAATGGGAAGGCTTGGCTGATATGTTCATGAAGGCCGGCAATGCGTTGCTGGCCATCCGCGCTGGCGGCAAGGGCGACATCACCAAAACGCACGTCGCTTGGAAAGTGACGCGCAGTTTGCCGTATGTTTCTTCGCCGCTTTATTACAATGGCCGGGTTTACACGATCAAGAACGGCGGCCTCGCTTCCTGTTACGACGCGAAGACTGGCAAACCATTTTATCAAGACGAACGTGTGGGCGCGCCGGGCGATTACTATTCATCGGCAGTGGCGGCGAACGGGAAAATATATCTGGCGTCGCAGCAGGGTTTGATGCTGGTAATGGCTGCCGGTGAAACCTTGAATGTGCTGGCCCGAAATGATCTTGAGAGTCAGGTGATGGCAACCCCTGCCGAGCCGCCCAGTCCGCCGCCGTCTCCCGGCCGCTTGCGGCGCTTGGCGAGCTTCTTCGGGCCGCTGCAAGAGTATTCGCCGCTGTCGGCCACACTGCTGATCAGCACCACCGTTCTGCTCTCACGCGTGATCGGTTATGCGCGCGAGGCCTACATCGCCTACGCCTTCGGCGCCGGCCCTGAAACCGACGCCTACGTAGCCGCCTTCACCCTGCCCGACTTGCTCAACTACCTGATGGCCGGGGGCACGGCGTCCATCACCTTTATCTCTATTTACACGCGGTACGCGGCTGCGGGCCGCGAAGAGGCTGCGCGCAAGGCCTTTTCCGTGATCCTCACCGTGATGACGGCGGCGCTCACCGCGGGCGTGGTGCTGGCGGCGGTGTTTGCGCGGCCGATCGAACAGGTCATCTTTCCGAAATTCACGGAGGAACAACTGGACCTGTGCGTGGGGCTGACCCGCATTCTGCTGCCGGCACAGATCTTCTTCTATGCCGGTGGCGTGGTGTCGGCGGTGCTGATGTCGCGGCGGTTTTTTCTTTTTCCCGCTCTGGCGCCGCTGCTCTACAACGTGGGCATCATCCTGGGCGGCGTGCTGCTGGGTC
>CAZNOE010001233.1:0-1639 GCA_964574525.1 uncultured Bifidobacteriaceae bacterium | reverse complement strand
GTCGCCGGAGGACACGTGACGCCCAGCGACCACCTCTATGTCGTGCCGAAAAAATCCGAGAACAAAAACCAGCGCTACGACGTCCTCGCAGTGGCGGACGGTCACGTGGTCAACATCCAATGGCGGCCGAAGGGAAACCTCGACCCGACTGCCTTCGACCGCGAGGTGGACCTCAAGGTCATCATCGAACATTCGGCCACGTGCTGGAGTTACGTGGATCATTTGCCCGAACTGGATGAAACGCTGCGCAGTCAGGTGGGCCAGGCGCTTAGACCCGGCCAGCCCATTCAAGTACGGATTCCCGTCAAGGCCGGACAGGTCATTGGGAAAGTCGGCAACGCGACCTATGACTTTGCGTTCATTGACACCGGCGTCACGCGCAAGGGCTTCGTGCGGCCCGAACAATTTCTCCGGCGCGATCCGTGGAAGTTGCACACCGTTGACCCGTTCGACTACGTGGACGAACCGCTCAAGAGCAAGCTGCTAACGCTGAATCCGCGCAAAGCCGCGCCGCGCGGTGGCCGCATGGACTACGACGTTGACGGGAAACTCGCGGGCAACTGGTTTCAGACCGGCACCGAGGGTTACGCGGGCGCGAATCGGCGCGTGGATTACTGGGTCGGGCACGGCGCCTTCATTTATCATCACATCGAACCCACGAACATTGTGATTTCTCTCGGCAACTACGACGGCCAAGCCCGGCAATTTTGGGTGAAAGGCAACTCTCCCGACGCAGCGAAGATCGGCGCGCAAGACGGGCTGGTGAAATACGAGCTAATCTACGGTCGCCTCGGCAGTTCCGGTCAGGTGCAAATGCGCCACGACGCCGACGTGGTGCAAGGCGTTGTGCTCGCGCAAGTGTTGCCCGACCGAAAACTGAAGCTGGAAATCTTCTCCAAGAAAACCGCTGCAGACGTGAAGGGGTTCACCGACGCGGTGCAGACATACGAGCGGTAACGAAGCTCGCCGCACGTTCGTTGACCGCGCTTACAACGTGTCACTATTCAACGAACCAGACAGGGCCGTTTGGGATCGAACTTCCAGCCGGGAATCAGAAATTGCATCGCGGCAGCATCGTCGCGCGCGCCAAGGCTCATTTGGTTATAGAGTTCGTTGGCCTTTTCGATCTGGGCCATGTCGGCTTGGACGCCAAGGCCGGGCGAATCAGGGACGGCGACAGAACCGCCGATGATCTTGAACGGCTCGCGGGTCAGACGCTGGCCATCCTGCCAGATCCAGTGCGTGTCAATCGCAGTGATCTTGCCGGGTGCGGCGGCGGCGACGTGGGTGAACATCGCGAGCGAGATGTCGAAGTGATTGTTGGAATGCGAGCCCCACGTGAGGTTGCCCCAGTCGCGGCAAAGTTGCGCGACGCGGACGGAGCCTTGCATCGTCCAGAAATGCGGATCGGCCAGCGGAATGTCAATGGCCTTGAGCCGCAGCGCATCGGCGAGTTGCGGCCAGTCCGTGGCGACCATGTTCGTGGCGGTCGGCATGCCCGTGGCGCGCCGGAATTCAGCCATCACTTCTCGACCAGACAAACCGTTCTCCGCGCCGCACGGGTCTTCAGCATAAGCCAGCACTTGATGCTGATTGCGGCAAAGGGAAATGGCTTCAGCGAGCGACCACGCGCCATTCG
>CAZNOE010001232.1:0-1642 GCA_964574525.1 uncultured Bifidobacteriaceae bacterium | reverse complement strand
GCTGGGCCAGATTGCCGAGGACGGCGAACTCAGTCAGGCGCGTTCCGTAGTCGAAGCTTACCGCAGTGTCGGTTTTTCCTGCGCGACAGGCCTCGATGAAGTCCGTAAAAATGTTCTTGGGGCGCGGAAGTGTCTTTGGCGGCGGCGAAGCAGCCCGCATTTTGTCCCAAGGAACGATGTGCATCTTGTCGCCGTAGGTCGCCGTGAAAATGGTGCCTTTTTCCCCGACGTAAAGCGTGCCGCTGTCACCGCCATCCAGTTCTTCGTCGGGATATTGCTTGCGCAATTCGAGCAGCAAGGGAGGTAGATTGCGCGCGTCGCCTTTGGCAGCCTTCAAATTTCCTACCGCCTCCTCGGTCGTCGTTTTATTGAGACCTTCGTACCAGAAAACTTTTACCGGCGCCATGTCGCCCCGGGCCGGGAAATCCCAGCGGATGCGGCTGCCAGTCGGATAGCGCTCATCGCTGCCGCCACGGATCTCCTCGACCTCAATGCTGGTGGGATGCTCCAGCTTGAGCGCCCAGAAAGCGCCGTCCAGCACGTGACAACCCATGTTGCCGATCGAACCGTTGCCGAAGTCATACCAGCCGTGCCATTCGTGCGGGTGCAGGTCGCTCTGGAATTCGCGATAGGGCGCCGGGCCAATCCATTCGTCCCAATGCAGACCCGCGGGCACAGGTTCGACGGGCGGACGCGGGCCGACGCCACCATTGGCGCGATTCGTCCAGCTATGCGTTTCGGTGACTTTGCCAATAGCCCCGGCCCAAAGGTATTCGCACAAGCGGCGATAGCCTTCCTCGCAATGGCCTTGATTACCCATTTGCGTGGCGACTTTGTATTTGCTGGCCATTGCGCGCATCTGGCGCGCTTCGGCGATGTCATGGCAGACCGGTTTTTCGCAATACACATTTTTGCCGAGCTGCATGGCCATCATGGCCGCGGGCGCGTGGTGATGATTCGGGGCGGCGATAAACACGGTGTCAATCTGCTTGCCGATCTTGTCGAACATCTGACGATAATCCGTGAAAACCTGGAGCTTGGCCGGGTCCTGCTCCTTTCCCTTGAGCCAGCGCTGTATGGTCGCGTGCTTTTTCTCGTCCGGGTCCACGATGGCCACAAGGTTTTGTTTGTTGGCGGCGACGATCTCGTTCAGATGAGTCATCCCGCGGCCTCCGCAACCGATCAGGACGCAATTCAAAAGATCGGTGGGACTTCGGGCGGCGAGAAGGTTGGGGGCGGGAAAAAGGCGAGCAGCCGACACAGCGCCGGCAGCCAATGCGGTGCGTTTCAGAAATGAGCGGCGATTCAGGCCAGTGTTCATGAGGTCATTCTCCTTTCAGTTCAACGGGGGTGATTTTGCGAGGATCGCGAAACAGGCGGTGGCGTGCGCTCGAATACTCAGGTCAATTCTCATATTAGAATCAAAGGCATTCTTACTTGTTCCCGAAGTTGGCGCAATCAATATCCCATTGACTTTATTCACTTCTCCTGACGCTTCACTCGAAGGAAATGTTCACGATTTCGAGGTCCTCCTCACCTGAGGGAAACTTGAATCGGACGCGCTGACCGAGTCTTGCGTTCAGGAGTGCCTTGGCAATCGGCGAAAGCCAGCTCACCCGGTCTTGCTCAACATCTGTCTCGC
>CAZNOE010001231.1:0-1647 GCA_964574525.1 uncultured Bifidobacteriaceae bacterium | reverse complement strand
CCTGTTCATCATTGGTCTCACTCTCGATCCGCTCAAACCGGGCGAGCGCCCGGACGACACACCCAATCTTGAGCCAACCGATCTTCCGCTGCCGAATCAGATCGAAATTCTCGCGCAAACTTCCGAGGGACTGCCCGTCCCCAACGCCACCGTCCGCGTCCAAATCCAGCAGATCAGGGGAAAAGTGCCGGCGCGTTTCAGCAGGTCCGTGAAGACTGACACCGGCGGCATCGCCAAAGTGGACTATCCGCCGGCGCAGGACCTTGATCGGCTCGACGTCAGCGCATCGCACGATGACTACGGTAGCCGCAAGATGGTGTGGTCTCCCATGGCTGGCGACATCATTCCTCCAAATTACACGCTCAAGCTGGGTGGCGGTGTTACCGTCGGCGGCATCGTTGTGGATTCAAGCGACAGCCCGATTGCGGACGCAAAGATCTCCATTTATCGCTTCTGGCGCGGCGGTGAGGAGATGAACAAGAAAGGCGAGCAAGCTAATTTCACGTCGCAAACTCAGACGACCGACACGCAGGGCCGCTGGCAGGCGAAAGGTTTGCCGCCCGAAGTCCTGGACCGAATCGTCATGAGGACCAGTCATCCGGACTTTGTCGAAACTAATCTCACACTCGGCGACAATCATGCCGTGGAGACCAAACTCCGTGACGGCACGCACAAAATC
Source organism: uncultured Bifidobacteriaceae bacterium (assembly GCA_964574525.1). GTDB lineage: Bacteria > Verrucomicrobiota > Verrucomicrobiia > Limisphaerales > JADLHS01 > WYBW01. The sequence continues at coordinate 968 of CAZNOE010001231.1, read as the reverse complement.
GTCATGCTGCGTGGATTGATGGTGCTTGGCAAAGTGACCGACGAACAGGACAGGCCAATCGCGGAGGCGCGGGTCTGGGCTGGCCGGGCCAGCTTCTCCGGCACACAAGACACCAAGACCGATGCGCAAGGCGCTTTCAGCTTTGGCAACCTGAAGGAAGGCGAATCGCAGTTCAGCGTGCTCGCCAAGGGCCGCAAACCCGAGGTCAGAAACATCACGCTCAAAGCCGGGATGGGGGAAATTGTCTTCAAGCTCGGCCCGGGCCAGGTGATTCGCGGCATGGTAAAAAACGAGGCGGGCGAGCCGGTGCCCGCAGTGCGCATCGCGCTGGAAAGCAACAGTGGCGGCGTCTCTCAAGATTACCAGTTGGAGCTGAACTCGGACGCGGACGGACGTTTCGAGTGGGATGGTGCGCCGGAGGAAGCGAGGAATTTCTGTTTCCTCAAGACGGGTTACGAAGCCAAGCGCAGGCAACAGCTCAAGCTGAACGAAGAAAACATCATCACTCTTCGCAAAAGCCGGCAGGTGCAAGGCTGGGTGCTCGACGCCGAAACGGAAAAACCCATCACCAAGTTCCGCGTCGGCGTCGGGCAATTCCTGAACCTGGATTCATTCTACGCAGACTCGCGCGGCATGAAAGATTTTGCCGATGCGAACGGTGCGTTCACGCTATCGCTGGATGAAGAGCAAACCAGCGGAATCAAGGCCGAAGCTGACGATTACGCCGAGCAAGCGCAGCAACTGCCCAAGGCGGAGAACGGCGTGGTGCAAGTCATCCTTCGTCTCAAGCCCAGTTCCGCGTTGCGTGCCGTTTTGGTGATGCCTGACGGTACGCCCGTGCCGGGCGCGACGGTCGCTTTTACCAGTGGCAAATCCAGCCCCGGCATGAACGTGAGTCTCAGGAGCGGCCGACTTACCGATAGTGGCAGAGGGACCAAGATCGTCACGACCGACGCCTCAGGCCAGTT
>CAZNOE010001230.1:0-1651 GCA_964574525.1 uncultured Bifidobacteriaceae bacterium | reverse complement strand
CTGGCGACTGAGAATCCCATCGAGTACGAAGGAACGTACCCTTTGCCCGAAGCCCAACTCGATCGTTTTCTCCTGAAAATCCTGCTTCCCTACCCTTCGGCTGACGAAGAGCACCAGGTCGTCGCGCGTTGGGACGCGGGCTTTAACGCGCGCCGGTTGGATCAAGTCGACATTCAGCCGTTGCCTGATGCCAACGCAATCCCGCGCTGCCGGGCGGAAGTTCGCGCTATGCGAGTTGAGCCGGGCGTGCAACGTTACATCGTGGACATAGTGCGCCGCACTCGCGACCATCCGGCGGCGCATTATGGCGCCAGCCCGCGCGCCGCAGTCGCGTTGTTGTTGTTTTCGACTCCGGATGATGTGCGCGACATTGCGCGGCCGGTGCTGCGGCATCGCCTGACGCTGCGCGCGGAAGCTGAGCTCGATGGCGCAACGCCCGATTCGGTTATTGCAGACATTCTGCAAAGCGCGGAGGTGCCACGATGAAGTGTCGGGTGTCAGGTTCCGGGTGTCGGGTACCGGGTGTCGGCATCAGGTGTAGAGTCAGTCATACAGAGGGTCCAAATGAAAGCCGGCACTTGGAACCTGTCACCTGATACCCGACACCTGATACCCAAAAAAATGCGTTTCGTTTTCAGCAAACTTTTCTACGCGCTCATGGCGGTTGGCTTCGTCCCGCTTTCGCTTTCGTGGGGCCGGCCGATGCTGCGCTGGGTGGCCCTTACCTATGACCTCGCCTTAATCGCATTTGCGATCTTCGATGCCACGAACAGTAAGTTGCCGGCCAGAGTGCGCTTTGAGCGGCATTTTGGCGGCCGCTTTGCCGTCGGAGCCGAAACAGAAGTGCGCATCGAGATTGCCAACCACACGGCACGCGACATCTCGCTGACTATCAAAGACGAATATCCACCGCAGATGAAGCTGTCCGGGGCACGCGAAGCGCGTGTCGATGTTGACGCGCAGACGACGGCGACCATGATTTACGGTTTGACTCCGCCAAAACGCGGTCGTTTCGAATTCGGTTTGATTGCGGTGCGTTATCTTTCGCGCTGGCGGCTGGTATGGAGTCAGACGCGCGTGGGCACGCCCGACGCCGTCAAGGTCTATCCCAACATGCGGCGCGCCCGCGAAGCTGAGTTAAGAGCTTTGGGTGCGCGTTCGTTTGTGGCCGCGCGGCGCAAATCGCAATGGCGCGGTGAAGGACGTGATTTTGAATCGCTGCGTGACTATGTGCGCGGCGACGAGATGCGGCATATCTCTTGGACCGCCACCGCGCGCCGCGGCAAGCTGGTAACGCGGCAATATCAGATGGAGCGCGACCAGACGATTCTGATCGCCCTGGACGCGGGCCGTCTGATGACCGCGCGCATCGAGGGCGAAACCAAGTTGGATTCGGCCGTGCACGCGGCGCTGGCCCTGATGGCCGCGGCGGCGCGCGCCGGCGACAATGCGGGTCTGTTGGTATTTGGCCGCCGGATTCAGGCTTATCTGCCGCCCAAGCGCGGCGCGGAGCATCTGGATGCCGCGCTGGAAGCCCTGTACGCGGTTGAGCCGGAAATGATCGAGCCAAGTTACTCCCGGGCTTTCGAATTTGTGGCCGCGAATAGCCGGCGGCGTTCTCTCGTTGTCGTCCTCACCGACCTGGTTGATG
>CAZNOE010001229.1:0-1653 GCA_964574525.1 uncultured Bifidobacteriaceae bacterium | reverse complement strand
AAACTTGGGAAGAACAACAGGCTTTCCGCGCGTTCAATCCGGGCGATGAAATCCCCGCGAACCACCCATTCGCAAAGCGCCACGGTGTTTCCGGCAAGGTGGACGCAACGCAGTTGCCCGCCAAGTTCTACATCCTCGACATGTTCCCCTACCCCTCCGGTGCGGGCCTGCACGTCGGACACCCCGAGGGTTACACCGCCACGGACATTCTCGCCCGCTACCGCCGCGCGCAAGGTTTCAATGTGTTGCACCCGATGGGCTGGGACGCGTTCGGCCTGCCCGCCGAGCAATATGCTGTCAAAACCGGCCAGCATCCCCGCGAGACAACGGAGGCAAATATCGCGACGTTCAAGCGACAGATTCAATCGCTCGGCTTCAGCTACGACTGGTCGCGCGAACTCGCCACCACGGACCCCGATTATTTCAAGTGGACGCAATGGATTTTTCTCAAGCTCTATAACTCGTGGTTTAATCCGGAGACGAATCGGGCAGAGCCGATTGAGACGCTGAAATATCCGGCGGAATTGGAACCGGAGTCGGTGGGGCGAGCGTCCTCGCGAGCCGATTCTGGCGGCGGCTCGTCAGGAGCCTCGCCCCACCTCGAAGGGAGGCGCCGTGCGTTTCGCGACTCCAAGCGTCTTGCGTACGTCAGCGAGCAGCCTGTCTGGTGGTGCGAAGCCCTCGGCACGGTGCTGGCCAACGAGGAAGTTCAAGAAGGCATGAGCGAAGTCGGCGGGCATCCCGTCACACGCAAGCCGATGCGCCAATGGATGCTTCGCATTACCGCCTACGCCGAGCGCCTGTTGCAAGACCTCGACACCATCGAGTGGAGCGATTCGCTCAAGGAAATGCAGCGGAACTGGATTGGGCGAAGTGAAGGGGCGGAAGTTGATTTCCCTTTGTTGATGGCTAGCGGCGGACGTTTTCAACCCGGCGGTCCTGATGATGAAAGAATCCGCGTTTTTACCACTCGTCCGGACACATTGTTCGGTGCAACCTACATGGTGCTATCTCCCGAACACCGACTCGTTCCGCAAATCACCACAACGGAACAAAAGAAAGCCGTCGAAAAATACAAAGCCTGCGCCGCCGGCAAATCTGACCTCGAACGCACGGAACTTGCAAAGGAAAAGACCGGCGTGTTCACCGGCGCTTACGCCCTGAATCCCGTCGACAACGAGAGGATTCCTATCTGGATTGCCGACTACGTTCTGGCCAGCTACGGCACGGGCGCAATCATGGCCGTGCCAGCACACGATGAGCGAGATTTTGAATTCGCCACTAAGTTCAAGCTCGGGATCAGAGCGGTCGTGGCGACAACCGCCCCCAAGAAAAGTCAATCGTTTGACCCAACTAAAGGCTACGTCGACATACAGGAGAAGGTTGAATATTTTCAAATAAACGGGCACGAAACACCTGTCTTCTTTAGCAGTCTAGTCTGTGACTCGTCCGATGGATGTTCAGTGAATTCCGCAAACGCAGAAATTTCTCTCAATGGTCTTTCCACGTTCGAAGCCAAAAAGAAAATCACCGACTGGCTGGAAGCAAAGGGTCTCGGCAAGCGCACCATCAACTACAAACTCCGCGACTGGCTGTTCAGCCGGCAGCGTTACTGGGGCGAGCCGTTCCCGATTGTCTGGAAGCGCGACGCTA
>CAZNOE010001228.1:0-1653 GCA_964574525.1 uncultured Bifidobacteriaceae bacterium | reverse complement strand
TCAGGTCGCGCGTAAACACATACGCGCTCAACCCATACGGCGCGGCGTTGGCGCGTTCGATGGCCTCGGCCTCGGTTTCAAACGACGCGATAGCTGCGATGGGTGCAAAAGTTTCCTCCCTCATGCAGAGCACGTCCAGTGGCACGTCGGCCAGAACGGTCGGCTCAATGAAAAAGCCTTTGCGATCCACGCGATTTCCGCCGCAGAGCAAGCGCGCGCCTTTCGCGATGGCGTCTTCGATGTGCTCCACGGCTTTTTTCATTCCGACTTCGTCAATGACCGGCCCGATCTCCACGCCCGGCTCCAAGCCATCGCCCACCTTGAGCGCCTTCGTCTTCTCGACGAAACGATTTACGAACCTATCATAGATGCCACGCTGGACGTAGATGCGATTGGCCGCGATGCAGGATTGACCGGTGTTGCGAAACTTCGCGAGCATCGCCCCGTCCACGGCTTTCGCGAAATCCGCGTCGTCAAATACGAGCACGGGCGCAAGACCTCCGAGTTCAAGCGAGAGCGGCTTCACCTGCGCCGCCGCGCCCGAGATGAGCTTTTGCCCGACTTCGGTCGAACCGGTGAAGGTGATTTTGCGAACGAGCGGGTTGTCGAGAAACTCCTGGGAAATCTCCGAGGCTTTTCCAGCGACCAGTTGAAACACGCCCTTCGGCAGTTTGACGGCATCGCACGCTTCGGCAAACGCCACGTTGCACAGCGGCGTGTGGCTGGCTGGCTTCAAAATGACCGGGCAGCCCGCCGCCAGCGCCGGCGCGATTTTCCGCACCGAGAGCACGAGTGGAAAATTCCAGGGACTGATCGCCGCCACCACGCCGATGGGAGTTTTGATGACAAGGTTGCGCTTGCCATCGGTCTGATGCGGAATGATGCGGCCATAACCGCGCCGGCCTTCTTCCGCAAACCAGCGCAGGTGGTCAGCGGTCATCGCGAGTTCCCCCTGGCTTTGCGCGAGCGGCTTGCCGTTCTCCAGTGTGATCGTGCGGGCGATTTCATCACGGCGCCGCTCCAGTTCGTTGGCGAGCTTGTGCAGGAATTCCCCGCGCGCCCTTGCCGTGAGTTGTCGCCAGCCGCCAAACGCCACGTGCGCGTCGCGGATCGCTTGAGCCACACGCGGACGATCCACGACCGACATGCGGGCAATGACTTCGTCGGTCGCGGGATTTGTGACGGGAATGGATTCTGCCGTGACGAGCCAATCACCATTCAGATAAACGGGGTAGGTTTTCATTTATCACCGACACGCTTGCGACCGGCTGTCTTGTCGAGCGTCACCACCGCTCCTTTCTTGATGGATTCTTCGGCGGCAATGGCCAGCCGCGTTCCATCCACACAGGCGCGCACGGTCGTCAGCGGTTGACGCTTCTCGCGAACACAGTTCACGAATTCCACGTGCATCTCATCGAAGCCGAGATGACTCCCCCACCCTTCGCCGCGTTTGGCGCTGATCTGATGAACCAGCGGCTCCTTCTGTTTCGCGCCGCGCTTCCACTGGAGAATTTCAATTTTCGAAATGCGCGTTTGGAGCACGCCCGAGTCGCCAAGGACGCCGAGTTCCAAATCCTCATCCGGAAAATCGCGCCCGAACATGCACAAATGCAGCGTGCCTCGCGCTCCGTTGTCGTACTCGAAGCTGACGGT
>CAZNOE010001227.1:0-1655 GCA_964574525.1 uncultured Bifidobacteriaceae bacterium | reverse complement strand
TTGCGAAAGACCGATTTGGTTGTTTAACGATGTCCCCAGCCGAACCGGGTCGTGATCGGCCAGTAAACGAAGAAAGATTTCCCGATGACATTTTCCTCCGGCACGTCGCCCCAGTATCGCGAATCGGCACTGTTTAGAGTGTTGTCACCCATGACATAGTAATGGTTCAACCCGACTTGGATTTGATTGCCTCGACTTAGATCCGCGACTTGCGCGTGCCCGCAGTAGTGGTTTTCATGGAATTGGAAGGTCTTCGCTCCACGGGATGCATCCGGGAACGAATAGACATTGGCAAAGTGCGGGTCCGCCGCAGAGAGTGGCCGACCATTCACAACGAGATGTCCGACCGACACGGTTCCGTAGCCGGGCACGCCCTGAACATCGTAATCCTTGTCCAACGCGAGCGTCTCGCCGCCCAATCCAACGAGCCGCTTGATGTAGAACGTGTCCTGCTGCGTTATTCTCGTTCCTGCGGTTTCAAAAACGATGATTTCGCCGCGGGTGGGTCTCCGAAAATTATAGGTAATCCGATCCACAAACAGATGATCGCCGGCCTGAGTTTTGAGGCGCACGACCTGGTCGCCTTTGTGATAGCTCTCTCCGAGGCTCAACCCGGCCCGCATTTCCAATGTCCCGCCGGGCGGCGCCCCATAATCCGGAGGCAGCCATATCGTGTGCGAGACACCGCCGATTCGGATCGTTTGTTTGAGGTTGAAAATCAGGAAACGCAGTGGGGCGCTGACACTCTCCAGCGGGCCATCGGTTTTAGCCTTCACGTCAACATACGAAATCCCCTCGAACCATTCGCGCACGCGGGCCATACCTGTGGGAATCTTGAAATCTGGCTTGTTCATCAGATTCTCGGAAGTGACACCGAAGAGCGTCGGCTGCATTGAGCCAGTGGGAATCTTAAAAGGCTGAAGAAAAAACGTGCGAATACCCATTGCCACCGCCAGCGCTACGAGCAGCACTTCGACATTCTCGCGCCAGCTCGCGTTCGGGTATGGTTTGAGCCATTTGTTGGCAATTTTTTCAAGGTTCTCCATTTGCTTCAGCAGCGCCTCCGTGTCATCGTCCGAGCGCAGAGCAATCTGAAACTCGTCGAGCGCGCCATTGATGGCCTGCACAGCTTGCGCCGACAGAATATCACGCTGCGCGCATAAAAGGCGGTGAACGTGCTTCCGCATCGCTGTCGCGTGCCGCACGGTTTTTGAAATGAACCAGCGTAAAGTCATAAAAATGGCAGAACACTCCCCTGCCCTCGTCCTTCAACTCTTGACTCTCGACTCGTTTTCATGTCTTCAAAACTTCGATGAAAGCCTCTTGCGGAATGTTGACCGAACCGAACGATTTCATGCGTTTTTTGCCTTCCTTCTGCTTTTCCAGCAGCTTGCGCTTCCGCGTGATGTCGCCGCCGTAACATTTCGCCGTCACGTCCTTGCGCATCGCGCTCACCGACTCGGACGCAATAATCTTCCCGCCGATCGCCGCTTGAATCTTCACTTGATATTGCTGTCGCGGGATGACTTCCTTGAGCTTCAACGCCAGCGCCCGTCCCCTGCCCTCCGCCTTGCCGCGATGCACGATGCACGAAAAAGCATCCACCGACTCGTTGTTCACCAGCATATCCAGCTTGATCATGTCGCTTTCCTGAT
>CAZNOE010001226.1:0-1662 GCA_964574525.1 uncultured Bifidobacteriaceae bacterium | reverse complement strand
AAGACGAGCCGCAGAAGATTGAAATCAAGCCGGAGAAATAATCGTCTCCTCGATGGCCACAACCGGAATAATGTCGGCGGATTCTCCCCCTCGCTTCACCGTCACGCAGTGGCTGGTGGTCGCCATCGCCGCCATCGGTTTCCTATTCGACACCTACGAACTGTTGATGACGCCGTTGGTGGGCGTACCGGCCATCGCCGAGCTGCTGCAGGTTCCGCCCAATAACCCGCTCGTTACCGAATGGACGGGCCGGATGCTCTGGCTCTCCGCGCTGTGCGGTGGTGTGTTCGGCCTGCTCGGCGGCTGGCTCATTGACCGCTTCGGGCGCAAGCGCATCATGGTGGCGAGCATTTTCGTTTACTCGCTCTCACCCGTGGCCGCGGCGCTGAGCACAAGTCTCGGCGCGTTTGTGTTTTTCCGATGCACCACCTTCATCGGCGTGTGTGTCGAGTTCGTCGCGGCGATCACCTGGCTGGCGGAATTGTTTCCGGAACCACGACGCAAGAAAATCGTGCTCGGCAGCACACAGGCCTTCGCGTCGGTTGGCGGCTTGCTCGTGACGGCGGTCAACTCCTGGGTCGGCAATCACGCGAACACACTGCCCGCGTTGCCGTTGCCGGAAATCTTCGCCTCGCACGCAGCCTGGCGTTATACGCTGTTCACCGGGCTGGTGCCGGCGATCCTCATTGTGTTTCTGCTGCCGTTCGTGCCCGAATCCCAAATCTGGCGCGAGAAACGGCGGGCCGGCACGCTCAAGCGTCCGAGTTTCGCCCAACTCTTCGCGCCGGAGCTCCGACGTGTGACCCTCGTCACCGCGCTGCTTTCCGCGTGCGCGTACGCCGCAGCATTCGGCGCGTTACAACTCACTCCGCTGCGCATCGCGCCCGGTTTACCGGAGTTGGCTGAGCAGCAGAAGGCGCTCGCTCCATTGCGAAAAGAAGCCACTCAGCTAAACACCAATCTATTGGCCGTCATGCCCGCCTTCCGGCAGGCAATGAATGAAGTGCCCGGCCTGGCTGAGCTCGCAGCCCAACGCGCGAAGGTCCGCATCGCCCAGCGCGCCGCAAGAAAAGCGGATGACAAAGGGCAACTCGCCAATCTGGGAGCGCGTTTCAGCCAGCTTGAAACCAACCTTGTCCAGCTCACCGAAACCAAACCCGACGCGAAGAAAACCATCGCCGAGCGCGAAAGAATCCTAAAGCTGATCGGTGACAACCGCGACTTGCAAGACCCTTTCAACAAGGCGGTGAAAGACCGCGGCGACAAAATACAAATGTTCCAGGAGACCGGCGGTCTCATTGGACGGATTCTCCTCGCCGTGCTGTTGCTTGTGGCCATCACGCGCCGGAATCTGTTGCGCCTCTTCCTCGTGCCGGGGTTGGTGTTGTTCCCGGTCACCTACTGGATGCTTTACCACGAGTCCGCCATGGCGATGCAATGGGGCATTCTCTTCTGCGGCCTGATGGTCGTGGCGCAGTTCAGTTACTTCGGCGAATACCTGCCCAAGGTTTTTCCGCTGCACCTGCGCGGCACCGGCGGCAGCTTCGCAACGAATGTTGGCGGACGCATGATTGGCACCTCTGCAGCGTTCCTCACCACGAACATCATCGCGCCGATGGTCGGCGGAAAGACGACGTTCGATCAGGTCGCCCTCGCCGCGGG
>CAZNOE010001225.1:0-1668 GCA_964574525.1 uncultured Bifidobacteriaceae bacterium | reverse complement strand
CCGCGACGAAGTGATTCTGCGCAGCGAGTCCGCGCTCGAAAGCGCGCGCGCCAACTGGGAATCGGGCCGCGGCGTTTTCCGCGACGCGCTCGACGCCCGCCGGATGGTGTTGGAAGGACGGCTCATGTATGCCCGCGCTGTGTCCGAGCAATACCAGATGTTGTCTGAACTCGTCCTCTGCTGCGGCTTGGGCGATCTCGAAGCGCTGCAAATGATCGGGGCTGCGCCGGAGGTCCAAAACGAAGGAACGAAACCATAAAGTACGAAAGTAAACCACGTATGAAATTCATCGAACGCAATCTTAACTTCATCGGCATCCTGCTACTGACGGGTTTCACAGCCGCGGCCGCCGGGCTTTATTGGGACCTGCCGGGAAAAATCCGCCCTGCTGTCCGCGCGAAGGAAACAGCCAGCCGATACACCTGTCCCATGCATCCACGGATCACGCGCGACGCGCCCGGGCAATGTCCTGAATGCGGGATGCGACTGGTCAAAATCTCTCCCGCTCCGTCGGGTCAAACCCTTGCTGCCGAAAAAGGCGGCTGCTGTGGTGATCGCGCGGAAGCCGCGCCGTCGGCTGGCGCAACGTGTCCACACATGGCCGCTCTGGCCAACGCGCCATCGTGCCCGGCGCATTCAAAACCTTGATCGCACTATGAAATCCAAAATCGTCTTCATCGTCACCGGCGTCGCGGTCATTGGTCTCGCTGCGCTGCTCACTTCTTGTAGCAAGCAGGGCACGGGAGGCAAGCCCGCGGACGTGGATTATTTCACGTGCACCATGCACCCGTCGGTCAAATCACAGGACCCCAAGGCGAAGTGCCCCATCTGTTCGATGGACCTCGTGCCGGTGAAGAAAAAGCCAGGTCAATCCGGCGAAGCGGCGATGGGCGAGAAGGGCCACGACCACGCCAAGATGCTTGCCGAGCAGGCCGCTGGCGCCGGCAAGACCAACGCGGTTGCAGAAGAAGCTCCGACAGAATTCACCGTGCCCACCGGGCGCCAGCAACAAATCGGCGTCACTTACGGCACGGTGGAGAAGCGCCCGTTCACGCATTCGGTCCGCGCTGCGGGTACGGTCGCTTACGACAAGCAACGGCACTGGGATTACGTCGCGCGCGTCGAGGGCTACGTGCAAAGGCTTTTCGTCTCGTCACGCGGCGAGGTGGTCGAGAAAGGCGCGCCGCTGCTGACGATTTTCAGTCCCGACCTGCTCACGACCCAAAACGAATTCATGCACCTGCTCGCCACGCGAGACGCCGCGAAGACCAACGGACATCAAACGGTTCTGGAAAGCACCGGGAAGCTTGTGGAGTCGGTGAAGCAACGGCTGCGGCTCTGGAACATCGGCGATGAGCAAATCGCAGAGTTGGAAAAGAACCGCAAGCCACAGGAAACGCTCACCCTCCGTTCACCGTTCAAAGGCGTGGTGCAGGACATCCCGGTGGACCAGGGCCGCCGCGTGATGCTGGGCGACCATCTCGTGGATGTAGCCGATCTTTCGGTCGTTTGGGTTTGGGCGCAGTTCTATCAGGATGAATTGCCGATGTTGAAGAAGGGGTTATCCATCACGATCAGCAGCGCTTCCTATCCGGGCGAAAAGTTCGAGGGAAAGATTTCGCTGATTGACCCGTTCATCAACGACGCCACTCGCACGGGCCGGGTGCG
>CAZNOE010001224.1:0-1673 GCA_964574525.1 uncultured Bifidobacteriaceae bacterium | reverse complement strand
TCAGCTCCTGCTGCGTGGCCTTGGCGATGCCGAAGTCGATGACCTTCGGCACCGGCACGCCGTCGTGCAGGGTGACGAGGATGTTCGAGGGCTTGATGTCGCGGTGGATGATGCCCTTTTGATGCGCGTGCTGGATGGCCTGGCAAACGAGGATGAACAAAGCGAGCCGTTCGCGGGTGGGAAGCTGGTTCTGGTCGCAGTACTCGGTGATCCTGATCCCGCGCACCAATTCCATGACGAAGTAGGGGCGGCCGTTGTCGGTGGCGCCGGCATCGAAAATCTTGGCGATGTTGGCATGATCCATCATCGCCAACGCCTGCCGTTCGGCCTCGAAGCGCGCCACCACTTGCTTGGTGTCCATGCCCAGCTTGATGATCTTGAGGGCGACGCGGCGTTTGACCGGCTCCCGCTGGTCGGCCATCCAGACCTCACCGAAGCCGCCCTCGCCAATCTTTTCGAGCAGCTTGTAGTGGCCAATCACCTGGGACGGGGCTTCGGATCGTGTAACCGCTGGCAAGGTGGGCGAGGACGCGTCCACCGCCGGCTCTTTCATGAAGGCGTCCTTCTGAAAATGATCGGCCAGCAAGGCTTCCACTTTGGCGCGTTGCACCGGATTCGTGCCACAGGCGCCGTCCAAAAAGGCGGCGCGTTCGGCCGCGGTGTTCTTGTCCAGCGCCTCGAAGAAGATTTCTTTCTCCGAGCGGCGCGGGGATGTGCCTGTGTCATTCATGTTGAGTTCTGCCAGCCAGGACAGCGACAAACAAGTTTCGATACGTCATGAACACGGCAGGTAGGGCGCGTCACTCCGTGCGCGCCGCAAGCTCGCACCGGTTCTCCGAACGGCGCGCACGGAGTGACGCGCCCTACCAAACTTGGTGCAAAATTTCTTTGTCATGTTACTAGCAATGGCGTAATCGGCTGGTGAAACACGCCACGGTTTCAAAACTTTTTTCAGTAAACTGAGATTCTTACAAAACGGCGATTGCATTCCTCGTCCGTCGTCCTCGTCCTCGTCCTCGCAAACGATTCGAAGAATCGAGGGCGAGGACGACGGACGAGGACGAAGCAGCGAATCCACTGACTCCTGTCCCCTGATGACAAATTTCAGATGGCAGATCACAGATCAGTGCCCGCGAATGGCTCCCTTCAGCCAGGCCCGGGCAAAGTGCCAATGCCGATCGGCGCTGCGCGGGGAGATGGCGAGAGCTTCCGCGATTTCGGGCATGGTCATGCCCACGAAATAGCGCAGCTTGACCACCTGGGCGGCGATGGCGTCTTCGGCGGCCAGGGCATCGAGGGCCTCGTGTACCGCAAGAATTTCATCCGAGGGCGCGGTCATTTCGATTTGGGATTCGTGCAGTTCTTCCGGCGGCTGATCCAGGCCGCGTTTCAAACTGGCCTTGTGCCGGGCCTTGTCGATGAGGATGCGCCGCATGGCCTCAGCCGCCGCTCCGAAGAAATGGGAACGCCCGCGCCACTGTTGACGATCCGAGCCAGCCAGTCTTAGCCAAGCTTCGTGGACCAGGGCCGTGGCTTGCAGCGTCTGGCCCGGCGCTTCCTGCGCCAATTTCGCGGCGGCCAGCTTGCGCAGAGCGTCATAAACCAGCGGAAGCAATTCTTCGGCGGTCTTGGGGTCGCCTTGCTGGGCGCGGTCGAGGATGCGCGTGACGTCG
>CAZNOE010001223.1:0-1680 GCA_964574525.1 uncultured Bifidobacteriaceae bacterium | reverse complement strand
CTCGAAATCAAAATCGCCGCCTGATCTCAGGTTACTATGCGGCCACACACCCCCCCCCCGCAATTTTGAAGGGGTCTTCCCACAAGCGCGATTCCAGCGATTGCTCCCCCATGAAATCGGGCAACCCGCCCGCCGACGCCGCGGGCCGTGTGCTGGTGAGCTTGTGCGAAACAAACCACACGCTGCCGATCAACGCCAACAAGGCCAATAGCATGTTCGGGTTGATCAGGGATGATCCTCCTCCGGAATCGCGTTCAGCCATAAAGGTTTTTTCGGTTGGATTGAATGATTACTGACCAACGCCAAGCCAGTTATCTCGTAAACACAAGCGGAGCCGCGGCTGCGTATCCCTTGAAAACGTCTCCCTCCATCGCACGACCGCGCGGCGAGTAGCGTCAGTCCATTAGCGCATACTGTATATACGGCTTACTGAGTCCGATTCTTTCAACAAAATGTACTACCACGCCAACCTGTTTCTAGCTCTATCACGCAGGGTTTAGCATGATGGTATCTAAACGTCTTCGGTCCAACGGAATGAATCAAGCCAGGCCGCCCGATAATCGCCTTCACAAGTCGCTCGGAAGTGCGTTGCAATCACTCTTAAATTGAAAAACTCGAACCGCTTGGCTACAACCTCCGCTGTGAGTGGTGATTGCGGCCAGTTGCACGCCTTGCTGAAGCAATATTTCGGCTTCGCGTCCTTCCGGCCATTACAGGAGGAAATCATCCGCGACGCGCTCGCGGGCAAGGATGTCTTCGCCGTGCTGCCGACGGGTGGCGGCAAATCGCTTTGCTTCCAACTCCCCGCGCTCGCGCGGCCCGGCCTGACCGTCGTTGTCTCGCCGTTGATCGCGCTGATGAAAGACCAGGTGGATGCGCTGCAGGCGGCGGGTGTGCCGGCCACGTTTCTGAATTCCTCGCTCGCCGCGGGGGAATCTCGTCCACGATTGCGCGGCTTGCACAACGGAGAGTTCCGATTGCTCTACGTCGCGCCGGAGCGGTTGATGTTGCCGGGCTTCGTGGAGGACTTGCAGCGCTGGAAGGTAAACCTGTTCGCCATTGACGAGGCGCATTGCATCAGCGAGTGGGGACATGACTTCCGCCCCGAATATCGTCAGCTTGCGAGTTTGCGCGCGCAGTTCCCGGACGTGCCGACGATGGCGCTCACCGCCACCGCCACCGAGCGCGTGCGCGGCGACATCGTGAAGCAACTTCACTTGCGCGAACCCGCGTGCTACGTCGCCAGTTTTAACCGGCCCAACCTGACCTACCGCGTCGCCGCCAAGGCCGGTGCGTACGAACAGATTCTCAACTTCGTCCGCGCCCGGCCCCGCGAGAGCGGAATCATTTATTGCCAGGCACGCAAGACAGCGGAAAACCTCGCGAGCAAACTCACCGCCGATGGCGTCGCGGCCTCGCCGTATCACGCGGGGTTGGTTGGCGGCGACCGCACACGCAATCAAGACGCGTTCCTGCGCGACGAAGCGCGCGTGGTGTGCGCGACTATCGCGTTCGGCATGGGCATCAACAAACCGAACGTCCGGTTTGTCATTCACTACGATTTGCCGAAGAACATCGAAGGCTACTACCAGGAAACGGGCCGCGCGGGCCGCGACGGTTTGCCCAGCGAATGTCTGCTGCTCTTCAGCCCCGGCGACCGCGTCAAATATGGCCGTTTCA
>CAZNOE010001222.1:0-1687 GCA_964574525.1 uncultured Bifidobacteriaceae bacterium | reverse complement strand
CAACAACGGCGCGGTCAACCTTTCGGCGGGAGCAACCAACCGGCTGACGGGGGGCGGCTCGGCCAGCGGCTCGTTCACCGCGCCCGCCACGGCGCTGGTGGAATGGACCAGTGGCACGTTCACGCTGAACGCGGGCGCGCAACTCAATGGCGCCGGGCTTTACAAGATCAACGGTGGCACGGTCACTGCCAACTCGAACATCAGCGTGGAGAATTTGGAACTGATCAGCGGCACGCTGAACGGCTCCGGCACCGTGACAATCGTCAACGCGATGAATTGGGCGGGCGGAACGATGAGCGGCAACGGGCGGACGATCATCCCAGTGGGGGCCACGCTAAACGCCGCCATCCCGAGCCTGGCGAATCTGACCAGCCACACCCTCGAGAACGGCGGGACCGTTCTGTGCACCGGTGCCGGGAGCATCAGTATCAGCACCGACGCAGTCATCACCAACCGGGCGGGGGCGTTGTTCGAGGTCCGGAACGCCGCCACGTTCAGTTCTTTCTCCGGCGGCAATCGGTCTGACAACGCCGGCACGTTCCGCAAGTCCGTCAACACGGGGACCACGACCGTCGTCAGCGGCACGAGCTTCAACAACTCCGGCGCGGTGGAGATTCAGACCGGCACGCTCGCTTTGGCGGGCGGTGGGACACACAGCGGGAGCTTTGAGGTTTCGGCGGGCACAACCTTGAATCTCTCTGGCGGCACGCATACGGCCAGTGCCGGTTCCAGCATGACGGGTGCGGGCAACTTCGCGGTGAGCGGAGGCTCGACACACACGCTGGCGGGACTGATCAACCTGAGCGGCACGAACACTTTCAGCGGCGGCACAGCCAATCTCACCGGCGATTACCTCTGCGTGAACAACACCCTGGTGATTTCCGGCGGCACGGCCAATTTCAACGGCACCGGACTCGTGTCACGGCACGGGCACGGTGATGCCGGCCGCGTTGAATTTGAGCAGCGGCACCCTGGGCGGCAGCAATGCGGTGACGGTTGGGAATGTGATGAATTGGACAGCGGGGACGATGAGCGGCAGTGGACGGACGATCATCCCGTGGGGGCCATGCTGAACGTCGCGCCCCCAAGCTCGGTTATTCTGAACACGCGCGTGTTGGAAAACGGCGGGACCGTTCTTTGGACCGGCGCGGGGAATATCATGCTGGGCAGCGCAGTCATCACCAACCGGGCGGGGGCTTTGTTCCATGTCCAGAACGCCGCCACCTTCAGTATTTCCTCCGGCGGCAATCGGTTTGACAACGTTGGGATCTTCCGCAAGTCCGCCAACATCGGGACCACGACCGTCGCCAGCGGCGTGAACTTCACCAATTACGGCACGGTGGATCTCCGCAGCGGCATCCTGGCTGCGAATGGAGCTTACGCATCCACCAGCAACGCACTGCTCAACTGCGCCCTCGGCGGCACGGCGGCGGGCACGAACTATGGACAACTTCAAGTCGCTGGCGCCGTCACGTTGAACGGCGCGCTCAGTGTGGATTTGATCAACGGATTTTCTCCTGCGCTGAACGATTCGTTCACCGTCCTCACCGCCGGCACACGCAACGGCACGTTCGCCAGTTTCTCTTACCCGTCCAACGCGGTCACGATGCAGTTGAGCAACACCACAACCTCAGTGATTCTCCGCGTCACGGATGTCCTCACCGCAATTCCACGGCCGATGCTGTTC
>CAZNOE010001221.1:0-1689 GCA_964574525.1 uncultured Bifidobacteriaceae bacterium | reverse complement strand
CTTTCCACTGAAGAAGTGTGGGCGTACTTGCTGCAAAAGCCCAATGCGTGGGGCGGCGACAACCGCGCCCTGTACAAACTGTACGCCAACGCCTCCAATGGCGAGTGTCCCATCCAGATTGACACCAGCACGCCTTCGTGCGGGCACTCGCGTTTCGGTTGCTGGACCTGCACCGTCGTCGAGCGCGACAAGGCGAGCGAAGGCCTCCTTGCTGCTGGCGATGAGCGCATGGAACATCTGCTCGCCTTCCGCGAGACGCTCATGGAATTTCGCGACCCGGCCAATGGCTGGCGTGACAGCCGCCGCATGAACGGCAACGATGGCCCCGGTCCTTTGCTCATCAAAGGGCGCCGCGAACTCCTGAAACGCCTGCTCCAGCTTCAGGAAGAAACCGGATTGACACTCATAACGTCGGAGGAATTACTTTTGATTCAGCAGATGTGGAAAGCGGCGCGCGACCCCGACGATGGCCGAGGTGTTGCGCGAATCGTCAACAAACAACGAGGTGTCATTATGAGCGCTGACCTAAAAGAACTGAACCGACTCCGCGAAATGGAAGAGGAAGTTGCCCGCGAAAAGAACATCAACCCCGACATTCTCCGCCGGATGCTCGCCAAGGTCGAAGAATACAGCGAAAGCAATCGCGCGCACGGCTTGCCGGATGACTTGCTCAACATCTTGAAGGATGATTTGGCCGAACAGACGGCAAGGAAAAAGGGCTGATCATGGCGGAAGTCTATATTGACTCGCTCACGCTCGAGAACTTCGGTCCGTTCTACGGCGAGCACACGATTGATCTCCGAAGTTTGGAGGGCAAGTGCGGCGTTCTCGTCGGTGGCAAGAATGGCGCGGGGAAAACCCACTTGCTTCGCGCTTTGTATCTGGCGGTCGTTGGCGAAAGCGGAGTTGGCGACTTGAAGAAAGTCGAGACCGGCTCAGACGCAACCCGATTCGCTTTCGAGAAGTCGCTGAACCGGCGCGCACTGGCTGAAGGTCAGGACACGATGCGCCTAAAAGCGGTTGTCCGTCTCCGCGATGAGAAAATAGGTAGTCGAAAAATTGACCTCCTTCGCGAAGTCCGGTTTCGTCCGAATTCATCACCGGTCTGGGAACATTACGCCACACGTTCTGACACCGCCGGGCGCATCGAAGACGAGCAAGTAATTTACAAACTCCGCGACGTTTTTCTGCCGCGGCATCTGGCCCGGTTCTTTTTCTTCGATGCGGAGCGCAGCCAGAGCATCAACTTGGGGCAACAAGACATCGTTGACGGGGTGAGTCGAATCCTCGGTCTTTGGACATACTCAGAGTTGGAAAATGATCTCCGGCAATTGATCAATTCCAAAATTCCGCGTGTCTTCAACGCTTTGGGCGGCCCAGACCCCGAAACGACGCTGGCCGAGTTGAACGGTCAGGTCATCACCGCCGAAGGCATCTTGAAGGCGCGCCGCAAGGAGCATGACGTGCTTGAGCGTGACTTGCACGAAATCGAGGTGGAATTGCTGGAAGTTGAAGACGACCTGAAGACGCTGGGCGCGGTTGACCCCGACGAATTGCAGAAAGCTCAAGAGCGCCGCGCCGAACTCACGGAAGCCAAGGCCAAACTTGAATCCAAGCTCACAGAAGCCTGGGAGCTGGCCCTGCCCGTTTCGCTGTTGGGAGTTTATCGGAAGGAACTGCACGATGCCC
>CAZNOE010001220.1:0-1695 GCA_964574525.1 uncultured Bifidobacteriaceae bacterium | reverse complement strand
AATCCCGGTCCAGCTTCTTTTTCAAAAGTGGGTTACTGAGCGGTCCCACACCCCCGCCGTATCCATCCGTTACGGGTTCGTGTTTGCCTTCCCTTACGCCCGGCTGCGCGAACGGTAAGCCCCCGGCGAGACCCCGGCGGCCCGCTTGAATGCCACGCTCAGGTATTCGGCGTGTTCAAAGCCAGCGCGTTCGGCAATGGCGGACAGCGGCAGGTCGGTGGTGGTCAGCAGGCTTTTCACCTGCTTGATGCGGATCGCGAGAATGTGTTCGTGCGGCGTGCAGTTCAACGCGCGCTTGAAGCGTCGCTCGAAAACCGTGCGCGACATCGGCACGACGCGGAGGATGTCGTCCACAGTGATCCGCTGGTACGCGTGTTCCCGGATGTATCGCACCGCTTGTGCGATGCGCGGATCCGTCAGCGCGATCACATCCGTGGATTGGCGCGTGGCGATGCCCACGGGTTCGAGCAGGACGACTTGAGCGGATAGTTGTTCGCCCTTCATCATGCGGGCCAGCATGGCGGCGGCTTCGTAACCGGCGCGGCGCGCGTTGGGGATGACGCTGGACAGCGGGGGGTCGCAAAGGTCGCACAGCATTTCATCGTTGTGAATGCCGATGACGGCGACTTCGTCCGGCACCTGCACGCCCAGTCGCCGACAGGCTTCCAGCACTTGCTGCCCGCGGAGGTCGTAACACGCGAGTACGCCGACGGGTTTGGGAAGTTGTTTCACCCAGCGCGCGAGGCTCTCGATGGTGCGTTCCCAGGAGATCGGATTGTCGGTCCGCTTTTCGTGAAACAAGTTGCACGAAAAACCCGCGTGGCGCAGATGCTCCGAGAAATGCCGCAGCCTCATATTCGACCAGTGATAACGGGCATCGCCGCAATAACCGAACTCCTTGAAGCCACGCTCGCACAGATGTTCGGCGGCCAGCCGGCTCACCGCGTTGCTATCGGTGGCCACCCGGGGGAATGGCGACCGCTCCAAACCAAAACTCACGTCCACCGTCGGCGTGCCGGTTTTCAACAAAGCATCCGCGATGGTCTGGTTTTCCACGCGCGCGATGATGCCTTCGCCTTCCCAATTTTGAATCCATTCGGGCAACGTCTCGCCCCGACCATGTTCGGTGAGATAAATGGACCAGGAGGCTTGTTCGCGGACATACGAGCGGATGCCGTAGAGCAGGTCGCGCGCGTAGGCGTTGGAAGTTTCAATCAGCAGGGCCACTCGGGGTCGGGATTGCATGGGTTCAGGGTAAGCCAATGGACGCGGAGCAACAGACTTTTTTGAATGCGGGACCGCCGCAAAATCACAATAGAAAAACGGGAAAGCTCATGGACGAATCAAGCCGTCTGGGCTTCAGTAGGAAATGATGAGTAGCATGCATCGTCTGCAAAAGGCGGCTGGTCTGCGTTCGTTCATCCGTTCATATCAAATCATATCATGCGCAAAATGAAGCCCCACGTCGTGTCGGCAGTGAGGCGGCGCCTCGTATCTTTCTCCCATGCTTCCCGTCTTCTGGCGCTCGCCCTCGGCTCGAGTTTTTGGCTGCCCGCCATCGCCCCGGCGGCTCCCCTCGCGAGCGAGACCTTCGAGAGCTACTCCCTCGGCCCGTTGAGCGGGCAGAACGGCGGCAGCGGCTGGACCGGCAATTGGACGGCGCCGGGCAACGTCACGCGTGCGGACGTGGTGGAT
>CAZNOE010001219.1:0-1697 GCA_964574525.1 uncultured Bifidobacteriaceae bacterium | reverse complement strand
CGGTTTAGCAAACCGCCGCCTTCAGCCACTCGGCCATCTCTCCAAACCGTGGCTAATAATGCCGCTTGCATTGCCCCGCTCAAGCAAATTTCTTCAGAGGGACTACCAGACCGTCAGACCGTCCACGCGCTTGACTGCCAGACGAGAAAGTCACAAAGTCGGAATAGCTCGATTTAGTCACGGTGAGCCTATGGAAAACTGTCCTCAAAGTTCTGCGAAGGAGACGGCGCAGCTTCGTCCGACGGCTGCCTTCACGTTGATTGAATTACTGGTGGTGATAGCCATTATCGCAATTCTTGCGGCGATGCTTTTGCCGGCGCTGGCCAAGGCCAAGGCGAAGGCTCAAACCATCAAATGCGCCTCCAACATGAAGAACTGGGGCTATGCCACGGTGATGTATCTGGGAGATTACAACGACAGGCTTCCACCGTTCGGTGACCTGTCCTCGGACTACACCCAGGATTTCTGGCACATGAAATTGGCCCCCTACGTGGCGCGGCGGACGCAGCAAGGGGTGCGGTTTGACTACACAGAGGCCTACACGAACGAGCTTCGCATGTGTCCCGGCGGGAGTTATTCCACGCCGCCTTTTTACAAAGACCCTTGGAGTCCGACCCTGTGGAATTGCTGGATTGGGGCGAACTTCGGTGCTTATGGAAGCCCGTTGAGCGGTCCGTTTTACTACATTGACAACACCCGGCCCTTGAATGTTTCCCGCATCAGGAAGCCCGCCGATGCGATGATGTTTATGGATACCCTCACTCACTACGTTTACTCGCCGGTGGAAATGAACTACCGGTTTGCGCTCGATCTGGATGGGGACGGCACACGGGACACCATGCCCCAATACCCCAACGTACCGTACAATAACGCCCGACCCACCGTCCACAGCAGCGGCGCAAACCTGACGCTGCTGGACGGACACGTCGAACGGGTGGGGTTCAAGAAGCTCTGGAACGTGGATAATACCGGAAAGGTCACGCACTCATTCTGGTATTTGGAGGACTAAGCGCATTCCGGAAAAAATTGAATGACTTTTCGCGGAACTGGTCGTATGGTTAAAGTGCTTGAAGCGGCGGATGCCAATCGAACAAGCGATGGGCGCAACAAGGAACGTCCGGAGGGCATCGTCGGCGTCAAGCGAACGCAAAACAAGGTTCGAGCCATGATAAAAACGTTCGAAGTCATCAGTGAGGCCATTCGTAATCCCAAACATCCGTTCCGCAAGGCGGACAACCGGCCCAAGAAACCGATGAAACACCGTTACGAACGACGAAAAATCAGGGAATACCTGCACTTGGGCGATTGGCAGCCGGAAGAAGCCAGCTAGCACCCGTTCACAAATTTTGAAAATGTGAGGCCACGCCTTGAGCGTGGCCTTTTCTCTTTACGCCCGAGGTTCATCGTCGCAATCGGCGCCAGCCGGGGAGCTTTCCGGCTGGCCTTCAACCTTCCGATAGATTAGGACTGGCGCTGTGATTTCTGCGGTCTGGTTGCTGGCCATGTACTGCGCGTTGGTGTTGCTCGCTTCGCTGGCGGGCGGCTGGCTGCCGTTGCTCGTCCATCTCACCCACACCCGCCTGCAAATGGCGATCAGCCTGGTGGCCGGGCTGATGCTCGGGATCGCGCTGCTTCATTTCCTGCCGGACGCCGCGGAGCAATTGCGTTCGCTGGATCGCACAGTGACGTGGGTGCTC
>CAZNOE010001218.1:0-1701 GCA_964574525.1 uncultured Bifidobacteriaceae bacterium | reverse complement strand
CGGACTACACGTTCATTGATAACGATGGCCCGGTCTTCTGGTTCAGGACCGATCTGAAGTCGCCGCGCCACCGCGTGATCGCAATAAACATCACCAGGCCTGAACGCGCGAACTGGAAAGAAATCATTCCCGAAGCCCAGGAAACGCTCGGCAGCGTCAACACGATCAACAATCAATTCATTTGCGCCTATCTGAAGGATGCGCACAGCCAGGTGAAGATGTTCGGTCTAGACGGCGCATTCGTCCGTGAGATTCCCCTGCCGGGCATCGGATCGGCGGGAGGCTTTGGCGGGAAACGCACGGATACAGAAACGTTTTACTCTTTCACGAGTTTCACCGCGCCGGGGACTATCTTCCGTTATGACTTGAAGGCTGGCGCGGGCACGGTGTTTCGCCAGCCCAAAGTGGATTTCAAGCCCGATGACTACGAGACACGCCAGATTTTTTACGCGAGCAAAGATAGCACGCGCGTGCCGATGTTCATCACGCACAAGAAAGGGCTGAAGCTGAATGGGAAAAACCCGACGCTGCTCTACGCGTACGGCGGCTTCAATATCAGCATGACGCCGAGCTTCTCCGTGGCGAACCTTGCCTGGATGGAAATGGGCGGGGTTTATGCCATGCCGAATCTGCGCGGCGGCGGCGAATACGGCGAGACGTGGCACCAGGCCGGAACGAAGCTGAAGAAGCAAAATGTGTTCGACGATTTCATCGCCGCCGCAGAGTGGCTGATCGCGAACAAATACACCTCACCGAAGCATCTCGCGATTTCCGGTGGCAGCAATGGTGGCCTGCTTGTGGGCGCGTGCCTGACGCAACGGCCCGACCTTTACGGCGCGACGCTGCCGGCGGTCGGCGTCATGGACATGCTGCGCTTCCACAAATTCACCATCGGTTGGGCCTGGACTTCGGACTACGGCTCGTCAGACAACGCGGACGAATTCAAGGCGCTCCACGCCTATTCGCCGCTGCACAACCTCAAGCCCGGCACGAAATACCCGCCGACGCTTGTCACCACGGCGGACCACGACGACCGCGTCGTTCCAGCGCACAGTTTCAAATTCGCGGCTAAGCTTCAGGCCGCGCAAACGGGTCAAGCACCGGCGTTGATTCGCATCGAAACGCGTGCCGGCCACGGTGCGGGCAAGCCGACCACCAAGCTTATCGAAGAAGCGGCCGACAAGTGCGCGTTCCTTGTTCACGAGTTGAAGGTAACTGCGCCGAACCCAGCAGGAAAAAACTGAGAGTTAACTCACGGCAGCCGGAGACAACGTGCGTCCGGCATCTTGCCGGAAGTTCTGACTTCCTTGGAGAGAGTTTGATCTTCCGGCGAGACGCCGGCGGCACGCTATGCGCAATCCGACAGGAATCCAGGCCGTGACGTTCGATGTCGGCGGCACGCTAATCGAGCCGTGGCCATCGGTCGGACATGTCTATGCCGAGGTTGCCGCGAACCACGGCATCGCCAATCTATCTCACGACGAATTGCAGCGCCGCTTCGTCACGGCATTTCACCGGCGGGCGCGTTCCATTCATTCTGCTGCCGAGTGGGCGGAGATCGTGGATGAAACATTCGTTGGCTTGGTGGTAGAACCACCAAGCAAAACGTTTTTCCCTGAACTTCACGAGCGCTTTGCTCAGGCCAACGCGTGGAGGATTTATCCCGACGTCGAGCCAACGCTGGCCGCGCTGGCTGGGCGC
>CAZNOE010001217.1:0-1702 GCA_964574525.1 uncultured Bifidobacteriaceae bacterium | reverse complement strand
CGCCGATGCTGCCGGAGGAGCGCCAGTTGCTGGCACAGGCGCGGCGATAGGAATCGGCCGCCGGGGTCCTGCTGCCGTTTCCCGGCCACAATCCATCCAAACCTGAGCAACGCCCTGCCCGGCCATCGTACGCCTGGCACACTGAACGCGACATGCGCGAGACACTCCGGGAGCAGGCGATAGCCGTCCGTGGCGGTCATTTGGCAAGCCTGATTCCATCTTGCGCACTGCCAAGAGAAACAAGTTTGGTCAGTGCAAGATCGGGGCTGACTTGCTTTTGGTCGCCTTGCTGCGCTAGTCGCTTTTGACACGCACGCGTGAACCGTTACGATGCGCGTATGAAACCGAAACGCCGCCACCTCCGCGTCACCTTTCCCGCCACCGGCGAATCCGTCCTCGCCGAGTTGCTCGATGATGAAGCGCCCGGCGTCTGCCAACTCATCTGGGACAGTCTGCCCATCGAAGGCAAAACCATTCACGGCATGTATTCCGGTGCGGAAGTGTTCGTCATGCTCGACAACCCGAAGCCCGCGCCTGCAGAGAATCTCTGCCAGCTTCCGCTGCCCGGCGAACTGCTTTACTTCTACGACCCCAGCACAGGCGCCGTCAGTGCGAAAAAACCCGTGGCCGAACTCGTGATCGTCTATGGGCGGGGCGTCACGCTCCGCGCGCACGAAGGCGTGCCGACGCATTGCGCGTTGTTCGCGCGAATCCCCGGCGATTGGAAATACGACTGGTCGGATTTCGCAAAAGCCTGTCGCCGCTCGCGCTGGGAAGGGCCGCAGGTGTTGAAGGTTGAAAGAGCGGAATAGCCACGAAGAGGCACAAAAGGCACAAGAGAAATTCCTTTTTGTGCCTCTTGTGCCTTTTCGTGGCCAATCCTATTTCACCCGGTAGCGCTCGACTTTCTCCTCATCCAACTCCACACCGAGTCCAGGTTTGACATTCGCCCGCGCCTCACCGGGTTTGATGGGCAATGGCTCGCGCACGATGTCGTCCTCGTAGAACAGCGGCCCGATGATGTCGCAGGGAAATTCCTCCGCCGCCGTCGCGCGCGAGGCGAGGGTGAAGTGAACCATCGCCGCGCTGCCCACGCCCAGTTCGAGATTGCTGCCGACCGTGCACTTCAAATTATCCCGCGCCGCGAAGTGCGCGATCTTCATTGATTCGGTGATGCCTCCCGACTTGCCAATGTAAATCGAGAAAACATCCGCAGCCTTCAAAGCGGCGAGCATTCTGGCATCCTTCAATGTGAAGATACTCTCGTCCGCAATCACAGGGACGGGCGACAACCGCCGCAAATCGGCCAGTTGCGGGGATTGTTCGGGGGCGACGGGTTGCTCGGCAAAGTAGATTCCGAATTCGCACAGCCGCTTGATCGTTTCAATCGCCACCGGCAATGTCCATCCGCCGTTCGCATCCACGCCGAGCTTGATGTCCGGCCCAATGGCCTCACGCACGGCCTTCACGCGCGCCACGTCGCCGTCCGGCTCGATGCCGACCTTGACCTTCATCGCCTTGAAACCCTGCTTCACTGCCCAGCGCGCAATCTCCGCCGCCTTCTCCGGTTCGACGCCGGACACCGACCATTTCGTCGGCACGAATTCCCGCACCTTGCCACCGAGCACTTCGTAGAGCGGCAAACCTTCCGCCTTCCCCGCGATGTCCCACAGCGCCATCTCGACGGCGGCCTTGGTGAAAT
>CAZNOE010001216.1:0-1705 GCA_964574525.1 uncultured Bifidobacteriaceae bacterium | reverse complement strand
ATCCGGTCGTCACGGAAGTCACCGGCGAAATTCGCCCGCTTAAGTAACCACCGCTCGTTCAGTCTCGGCCACAAAAAGCGACCGGCAGTCGGCCGGTGTGACCGACGAAAGATTCAACATTACAGATACCGAGGCCCCCGGCGTCCTGCGCCGCTTCTATCGAGCCAGGCGGGATTTGTGAAGCTGCGCGTGCGCGAGTGCATTCGCCTGCATTTTTCCTGGAACAATTCGCGACGCGTTACCTCGTACCCTTGAAGTAACTTGACGAAGACATGCGCAGACTCGTGTGCAGATCAGTTCTGGAGACGGCCTCCACTCCTGCCGTAGGCCGGATCCATGGACGCGAGTTTGCCGGTTCGAGTCTGGTTGTGCTTCCCTGTCTCCCTCCGCCGGAAGATGGGATAACAAACGTCGGGCGGCAATCAAGCGAAGCACGTCCTGGAGCCGTCGTCCGGCGGTTGGTGTCCGTCTTCCGGGCAGGAGGGCCCGGAGCTTGCCGGCCGGGAAATTAAAAAACGGTTATGGGTTTTCGTTTCGCGGTAATGGCTATCATGTTCTGACTTGCCAGGCAGCCGGCTTTGCGGAGCATTGCCCATCCAATGACGGCACTGCTCATCGCGACCCGCAACGCGCACAAGGCCCAGGAAATCCGCGCCATTCTCGGGGGAGGCGTCCGATATCTGACGCTCAATGATTTTCCTGGCGCGCCCAACGTCGTTGAAGACGCCGGCACATTTGC
This sequence comes from uncultured Bifidobacteriaceae bacterium, assembly GCA_964574525.1. Taxonomy (GTDB): domain Bacteria; phylum Verrucomicrobiota; class Verrucomicrobiia; order Limisphaerales; family JADLHS01; genus WYBW01. The sequence continues at coordinate 966 of CAZNOE010001216.1, read as the reverse complement.
CGGCAACGCAACGAAGAAGGCCGTCGAGTTGGCCAAATGGCTGAGTGCCGCGAACGATTCACGATTCACGATTCACGATTCACTTTTCTTCGTGCTGGCTGACGATTCCGGCCTCGAAGTGGATGCGCTCAACGGCGCGCCGGGCGTGCGCTCGGCGAGGTTTGCGGCCTTGGATTCCAGCACGGCGGGCAACTCGGGCGATTCGGAAAACAATGCCAAATTGCTGCGCCTGCTGAAGGACGTGCCGTTGGAAAAACGCACGGCGCGATTTCGCTGCGTGATCGCCTTGACTCCATTGATCCGCGGCAAAATCGAAAGCGCCTCGCCGGTTTGCTATGCCGACGAGTTCGAGATGCAAACGGAGTTGTTTGAAAGCGCGTGCGAAGGCCGGATTGGTTTTGCGCCGCGCGGTCAAGGCGGATTCGGTTACGACCCGCTGTTTTTGCCGGACGGGTTCTCGCAGACATTTGCTGAACTGGCCGGGGAAACAAAAAATCGGCTGAGCCATCGCGCGCTGGCACTGGCGAAATTGAAGGACTGGCTCGGAAAACACGTTGAATTCGCGCGGCGTCCTGGAACACCTCGCTGAACCGGGCGGCAGGCTGGCCAGAACGATCTCAGCCTCCAGCGGGAGAAACTGTTTCGGGAAAGGTTGGCCTTGGTTCGAAGCGCGGCTGCCCAAACAAATTCCCCCTTTCGGCCAGAGAAATTGCCAAAAAAAACCTTGCAAGGCTTCAGGTCTGACATCAGACTCGCCCCACTCAGAAGATGTCTGGACCCTTAGAGAGCACATGACTATGAAGCAGTTCACGACTTACCCCGCCGGACAGACGATGGAAACATTCACTCGCAGTTCACTCCTCATCACGGTAGTAACCTTCCTACTGTTGGTGATGCGTCCTGCCACCTCGTCGGCAGCGATCTGGAGCGGGGGCACTGACGGCAGTTGGACTAACGGCGCCAACT
>CAZNOE010001215.1:0-1715 GCA_964574525.1 uncultured Bifidobacteriaceae bacterium | reverse complement strand
TCCAATAGCGTCCATCGGTGAAAAGTGAGTTCAGGCTGAAAGTTGTTCCAACCAGTCCCAGTCCCAAGCCGGCCGAATAGGTCGTGTCATTGTCCACCCCATCGACAAAGCCCGGCGGCACGCCGTTCAGACCGGACCAAATGGCTGTGTTCGCGAACGTGGCAACTGCGGCGCTGGCCGCATGAATGGCATAAGGCGTGGGTGTAATGGGCTGGCGTGGCGAGAGTATCGCGTAATCCCCGCCGCTGTCGCCGGGCCGGACACCGATTTCGAGCCACTGAACCGCACCGGTGAATACTCCGCTGCCAAAGTCCACCGTGGCTGTGAACAAGCCGTTGCTGATGACGACATCGTCCACCTTGATCGGTCCGGCGCTGGGCGAGCCGCCGCTGGCCACCAGGAACACAGCGAAAGTAAAATCGTTGCTGCCGTTGGCGGGGCTGCCGGCGTTACTGAGCCGGCCTTGATAGGTGAAGGCGGTGCCTTGCGCGAACGTTGAGAGTTGAGGGTTGAGGGTTGAGAGCAACAGCAACAAGGGAAGGATTTTTTTCATAGATTTACTTGGCCATGGTTCACTGAATCAAAAATCCGTTCCGCCAAGATTGGAGGTTCCCGGCCAGAGAACCTGAAATGATGGTGACGGATGTGAAGAAAACAGATGACCGGGGTTTGGCAAGTTTTTTACCGGCGTGCCTTGGCTCAAAAAGGAGGAAAGTGATCTTAGCCAGTTGGAAACGCGTCTCAAACGTTCGCCGTCTTGCGTCTTTCAGACACAGTCGAAGGCGGTGCGCGCCACTCCGCGCGCGCCGACAGCGTGAAGAGGACCTGCCCGCCCTACCCTGTTCCGTCACGGTTTCAACAGGCGATAAAGAAGGTTTTTCTCATGGTTGGTTTTCACTTTGTTCTCCGAGCCATTGTTCGTAACTGCGCTTGGGCAACGACAGCCCGGACACGCTCAACACCGCGTCCGTCCTTTCCTCAGCCACGTAGAGCAGGAAACCGCCTGGAGTTTCGATGACCGCGCTCACATCACCCGCCTTGCGCAACTGGACGCGCAGCACGCTCTGCAACTCCGGTGGCAAGTCCTCGAAATAAAACTTTCGCTCCTTCCCGTCCCCGGCGTGCGGCGAGGAAAGGATTTGCGCGTTCTGGCCGAAGCGTTTCTTGATTTCGACTTCGTCGGCGGCGGGCGCGTTGGTCTCCGCCGGACGCGCGCCGAGTTGCCAGGTCGTTTCGGTCACGGCGTTGGAATGGGGTTGTTTGAGCAGAGCCAGAAGTTTCGCGACCAAATCGTTCGTAGCAGCCGACGTGATGAGGCTCTGATCAATTTCGGATTTCGGATTTCGGATTTCGGATTTTTCAGTCAGAGCCTCGTTACCTCGGCTGCTACGAAATGCAGCGGCGGCGTTGGTGAGCCGGGTGCGAACCCTTTCCATCTCGCGGCGCTGGCTGGCGTGCAGCGCGTCGTCATTCTCGAACTTGTCCCGCAGCAATCGTTCGACGAGGATGGGCCTGGCCATCGCGCGGGCGAAGCGGGCGGGATCGTTGCCCAGCACGGCCTTGATTTCGGCGAGCATGTCGGGCGCGCGCGTGGTGGTGTTGATGCGCTGGATTTCGGTGTCGAGCATCGCGGGTGTGACTTCCACGCCGTAGGCTTGCTTGAGCGCGGCTTCCTTGCGCAAGTCCTGCCGGACCAGGTTTTCCAACGTGGCCGG
>CAZNOE010001214.1:0-1716 GCA_964574525.1 uncultured Bifidobacteriaceae bacterium | reverse complement strand
TCGCCAACCCCGCCTCAATCCCTTACCCGTCGAGTTACATCAGTTGGGCCGTGGCGGCGCCGTTGAACCTGAATACGAATACGGTAACCATGTGCGCGTGGATTAATCCCGCCGCGGTCGTTCAGGCTGGTTCTTCCGGTCTGGTGTTCACCCGTGGCGCGGGCAGCGACATCCACGGCTTCGGTTACGGTGCCAACAACAATCTCGGCTACACCTGGGCCAACGCCGGCAACACGTTTGGCTTCGGATTCGGTTCTCTTGGCTATCCTGCGGAAGGCTTACGACCGCCGAGCAATCAGTGGTCATTCGTGGCGTGCGTCATCACGCCGACCAATGCCATCCTTTACCTGCTCAACACCAATGGGCAGTTTTCCGCCACCAACGCTGTCACTCATGCGAACGGTGCGTGGGCAAGTCCAACGATGATCGGCGACGATCCCAGCTCCACGGGTGTCCCCCAAAATCGTGCGTTCACTGGCATCATTGATGAGGTTGCTGTCTTCAACCGGTCACTGACCGCGACTGAAATCTATGACCTATACAAGAAAGGCTTGCAGATCAGTGCGATTCGACCGGTGATTTCCGTTCAACCGTTATCATTGGCGCTGCTGCAGGGTCGAACCGCGCGCTTCTCTGTTACTGCGTCAGGTGATGCGCCCCTGACGTATCAATGGCGGACGAATAGCGTCAACCTTGCGGATGGAGGCAACATTTCCGGGGCGGCTTCTGCGTCCCTGAACGTAGCGGGCATCACCTCCGCCAATGCCGGTGCTTACGACGTGGTAATCGGCAACCTCGTCGGCTCGATTACCAGCAGTGTGGCCACGTTGACTGTCGTCGCTTCCAACAGCACGCCCATACCGTACGAAGCCAGGCTGCGCGCGGCCAATCCGATCGCCTATTGGCGGCTGAACGAAGCCAGTGGCAGTCCCAACTCCTTCGATTATTGGGGCGGAAATATTCTGTCGAATGCCAGCGTCACCCTCGGCGTCTCCGGGCCTGTGCCGCCGGGATACACCGGCATGGAAACCACCAACACCGCGGGGCAGTATGACGGATTGGGCTCATACAATGAAAGTAGCGTGCGCCTGATGAATAGCCTCGCTCAGTTTTCCGTGATTGGCTGGTTTAACACGGCAGGACTCATTGGAAACCGCGTCGGCCTGTTCGGTCAGAACGATGTGATTGAGTTTGGTTTTCATGCCAACGGGACGGACGGCGTGGCCCAGCTCGGGGTCTTTACGCCCCGCGGCTCCGCCTTCGTGAACCAGTCCACCAATGTGATCCCGGGGGTTTGGTACCTCATCGCTGCCGTAGGCAGCGGGACGAATGTGAATCTCTATCTGGCCTCAACCAATGGCGCAGGCGGAGTCAAGGTCGTCGTATCCTCGACCGCTCACACGGCGTCGGCGAACTACGGGGCCTCGCTATTCCCCTTCCGCATAGGCGGCGGTGGAGTCCTGGACGCCGCAGGCAACTTTTTCACCGGCATCATTGACGAGGTCGCGGTGTTCAATCGCGCCATCACAGTTGACGAACTCTCAGGTTTCTTCGGTGCCGCGCTGAGTGGCGGAGACCTGCCGCCGGCAATTTCGGCGGACCCGGTGTCCCAAACGCTGTACGCCGGTCGAACGGCGACGTTCTCAGTCACAGCGCTCGGGAGTTCGCCGAAGTATCAGTGGCGCACCAACGGCGTGCCTGTGCCCAATAATGGCA
>CAZNOE010001213.1:0-1723 GCA_964574525.1 uncultured Bifidobacteriaceae bacterium | reverse complement strand
CGGCGATTATTTTTGTCGCGAGCGTAATGCCGGAAAGCAGCCAACTGAATTCGGCCGTAGCATGGGGATTGTCTCCCTTGCGGTCGAGGAAGTGGCGCTCAACGGTTGTGATTTTAGGCGCTTCGGTCATGGATTTTGTCGCCAGCCTATTTCGCCGCACGGTGGATAGGAAGCAAAACAAACTCGATTACGGAAGCACGCGCACGCGATATGAGCGGTTGCTGGGCGTCAACGTGTCCAGCTTGCTGGCGGTGTTGCTGAGACTGGTCACATCCCCAGGAAGAGCGTTCCAGTTTGTGGAATTGAGGCTGGGATTGAACTCCAACCGATAAGTGAGGTTCGAAATCGCCGTCCAGGTGAGCTTGATGTCTTGGCCGAAGATCTCCGGCTGACGGAGAATTGGCCGGGGAACAACGAGAACGTCGGTCACGCGAATGATCACGGAGGTTGGAGTGTTGCTCAACTGCATCGTCACATCGTTCGACGGGTAATAGAAACTCGCGAAAGTGCCATTGCGAGTGCCGGCGGTCAGAACGGTGAAAGTATCGTTGGTGGTGGGAACAAACCCGTTGATCAAACCCACGCTCAGAGCGCCGCTTAAGGTGACCGCGCTACCGACCTGGAGCCGCCCGTAACTGGTCCCCGCGGTGGTGCCGCCAATCGCGCAATGAAGGAGCGCGTTTGACGACGAGGTGTAGCCGCCGTCGGCGGCGAGGATGCCTCGCAGAATCTCGACGGTGTTGCGATTGTTGAAAGTGATGCTGTTTCCTATCGTGGTCGTGCCGCTGTTGGCGGACTTGCGGAACGTTCCCGAGTTGTCAAATCGGTTGACGCCGCCGCCGACAAGCAGCCCCTCCGCGTTCTGCGCGTGAAACAACGCGCCGGGCCGGTTGGTAATCACCGCGCTGTTCAAGATGATGCCGCCCGTTCCGATCCAGAGCACGGTTCCTTCATTGTCCAACATTCGCGTGGACAGCCCAACGCTGCCCGCATTGTTGATGGTGAGCGTGGCGCCCGGCGCGATGATCGTTCGCCCGCTCCCGCTCATCGTGCCTCCCGACCAGGTCATCTGGCTGAGCGCGGTGATGCTGTTGCTGCCGGCGAGCGTGCCGCTGCTGAACGTCATGATCGCGGGCGTCACTACGCCCGTTCCGTTGAGATTCACGGTGCCGTTGGCCATGGTCAATGTGTTGTTCGTGCAGATGTAATTCCCGGTCAGGTTGGCCGCGAAGCCGCTAAAGGTGTTGGTCCCGCTGACGTTGACCAGGCCAGCCAGCGTCACCGTCGCGCCGCCGATCGCACTCACCGTCAGATTACCCGCGCCGGTGATGCTCGATCCGGCATTGGCCGTGTGCGTGCCGCCGGAGAAATTCAAGGTGCGGCCTGCCGGCACGTCAAAGCTGCCGCTGTGCGCGCCGCCGCCGCCCAGGTCGAGGTTGCCGCCCGGAAGTTCCACTGCGCCATGATTGTTGAAGCTGGAACCGACAGTCGTCGTTCCGCCGGCTGTCTTGCGGAACGTCCCCGCGTTGTCAAACCGCGCCGACCCTCCGCCGAACGACAATGTCGCTGCGCTCTGTGCCTGGAACAACGCCCCTGGCCGATTGGTAATTATCGCGCTGGTCAGACTGATGCCGCCCGCTCCCGTCCAGAGCACCGCGCCTCCGTTGTCCAGCGTGCGCGTGTTCAGCGACACGCCGCCCAAATTGTTGATGGTGAGCGTAAC
>CAZNOE010001212.1:0-1724 GCA_964574525.1 uncultured Bifidobacteriaceae bacterium | reverse complement strand
CGCTGGCCCGGCGTCATCAAGCCCGGCACCGTCAACAACGACATCTTCGCCCACGAAGACATGCTCCCCACACTGCTCGCCGCCGCGGGCGTGCCCGACGTGAAGGAGCAGTTGCTCAAGGGCATGAAAGTCGGCGACAAGACCTTCAAGGTCCACCTCGACGGCTACAACATCACCGATGCGCTCGCCGGCAAAACCGCCAGCCCGCGCCACGAGTTCTTCTACTTCAACGACGAAGGCTCGCTCGTCGCGTTGCGCTACAACCAGTGGAAGATCGTGTTTGCCGAACAGCGTGGCCACGGCTTCGACGTGTGGCAGGAACCGTTCGTGCCCCTGCGCTTTCCCAAGCTCCTAAATCTGCGCTCGGACCCGTTCGAATCGGCCGTCCACGATTCCGATTACTATTGGAAATGGAGGCTGGAACGTCCCTACGTGCTGGTTCCCGCGCAGGAATACATCGGGCAGTTCCTGGCCACTTTCAAGGAATTCCCGCCGAGCCAGAAATCCGGCAGCATGAGCCTCGACACGGTGTTGGACAATCTGAGTAAAGGCGCAGGCGACAAGTGACCGCGCGCTGACCTGACAGCCAGTTAACTCTCCAGGCCGCATCCGTCCAATCCGGGTGCGGCCCACTTGGAGCGCGGGATTCATCCCGCTTCAACGAACGAATGAAAACACAAGCACAGAAAAATCGAGCCGCTTCCGCAAGCCACGCGTTGAAGCGGACTGAAGTCCGCGCTCCGATTCAACAGAAGCAAACAGCCGCCGTCGCGCCGCGAAGGCGGAAGGGAACTGAGCGAAAGCATTCCGGTTCAAATTCCAGAGACAAGTTAAATGATCCGAATCTCGTAAGAGACGATCCAAAGCTCGAGTTGTTGAAAGCGCTCTTTGAGCTTGGGCTTGAGTTGGGCGAAAAACTCCGCGTTCCCGGGCGTGTCCTCAACGTCAACCACAATCCTCACGTTCGCATCCTCGTACCGGGTTGCTTGATGAGTCCATTCTCCGTAGATCGGTTGCGGGAGGAACGTCAGTACGCCGAACTGCGCCGCAATTTCGCGGCGGGTGATCAGGTACCGTTCCGGCTCGACTGGTCTGCCATCGTTATACCGGGTGGGCAAGGTTATCTCGTAGCGTCTGAAGGACAAGGTCCTGGGTCACCCACTCGACCAACTGAAACGGCACGCCTTCGGCCTTCAACCATTCGAGGCCAGCTTCCGGCACGATGAAACTCTCGTCCGCCAGCACTGTGATCCGCATCTGCATGGCCAAGCCCTTGAGGGCCTGCGCACATGCCACGTCGGACTCGAATCGAATGTTGGCCAGCTTCATGTCGCAAATAGATTACGCGTTGGGCCGGGGTTGTCAATCTTCGCGAGCCTCCAGCGTTCCAATGTTCCGTTACTCCAGCACTCCACCACTTCATTTCTGAAAAAACCATGAAAACCACCCGCAGCCAAATCCTCCTTGCGGCGCGTGGCGGTCATCGGCGATTGACAACACTCCAAATTCGCCGAAAATGGAGCGCATGAAAATCATCCCCCGAATCGTCGAGTCCCGGCTGCGCCAGGCGCTCGAACGGCAGAAGTCCGTGCTGCTGCTCGGGCCGCGTCAGACCGGCAAGACGACGTTGGTGGAGACGTTGAAACCCGACCTGCTGTTGAACTTTCTGCGGCCGGAGGTGCGGCAGCGTTATGAGCGGTCGCCCCAACTGCTCGGCGCGGAAG
>CAZNOE010001211.1:0-1729 GCA_964574525.1 uncultured Bifidobacteriaceae bacterium | reverse complement strand
AGGAAACGCCCGATTTCCGGGTGATTCATGCCGATGCCAAAGCCATTGGTGCCCGCCACGCTTGGACAGTTGTGAATCCTTGTGCTCTTGGTGCCCATCGAAGCGGTCAGCAAATCCGGCCACCAAGTGTTGGCGCCGTCGGGCACGATGGCATTGGCCAGCGGCGGGCCGGTGCGGGCCAGTTGGACAAACAGGTTTCTGCTGTCGTCGGTGTACATTTTGAACGCCAGTCCAATCTGCCGCATGTTGCTGAGGCAGTTGATGCTTTTCGCTTTCTCCTTCGCCCTGGCCAGCGCGGGCAACAACATTGCCGCGAGGATGGCGATGATCGCGATGACCACCAGCAATTCGATCAGCGTGAAGCCTGGTTGGTCCCGGCGGGACGACTTTGTGGAAGGTAATTTCTTCGTTTTCATATTTTGTTTAGCGTGCTGTGTTCGGTCCAAACGCCCCGCCCCGACCGGAGGCGCCAGGCGAAACGAACGAGCCTCGTTCAAATCCCGATCGTAGCCGCCGGCGTGAGGAGGCGGACGCGCAAGAAATCGAGGAAATCCGCCTCCTCACGTCGGCGGCTACTCGCTCCATGCTGAGTTTTGAAAGAGCTTCAAACGATGGCTTTTTCAGTTTTCACTTCGACACGGTGGTCACATCGGAGAACCAGAGGATGTCCTTCGCGGAATCGCCGGCCGGTTGATTCAGCGGCATGAGCTGGCCGGTGACCCGGACCTGGATCGCACTGCCGCGCCAGCGGTGAATTTCCGAGTGGCCGTCCGCGAACGAAAGGCCGCACGCCCCGCCGTGGAAGCTGGCCGGATAGTCAATAATGCGAATGTCCCCCATGGTCGAAGGGATGCTGGGCAGGGCCATTTTGACCGCGAAGGCCGCGTCGTTGATGCTGTCGGGATGTTCATCCAGCAGCACCCAGGTCTTGGCGGGATTGCGGATGACGCTGAGTTTGTCATAAGTCTGGAATTGCGATCCCGGCAGCCAGCCGCCGTTGTCGAAAACCTGGCTCATCGAGTTGCTGCGGACGCGCGGCACTTTTTGGCCGGTGGCGTTGGGCACGGTGGTACGGTCAGCGGGACATTTCCAGATGGCGAAATTCTGTTTCCCGAGGTAGGGCATGATCGGACTCTTGGCGATGTCCACCTGCGGGTCCCAATTTCCCTGCGCACTGGTGTAAGTGAGGTTGCCCGAGCACCAGAGCACCCGACTCCCGCCGACGTTCAGAGACGCGAGCAACAGGTCGCGATGGTCATCCGCGTAAAGCCGCCAGCCGAGCATCATCTGGCGCAGGTTGTTCATGCAGCCGACACTTTGCGCCTTCAGCTTGGCGCGGCTCAGCGCGGGCAACAACATCGCCGCGAGGATGGCGATGATCGCGATGACGACAAGCAGTTCGATGAGGGTGAAAGCGTGCCGGGCCGCCCTTCGTGAATTTATCATGAAACTGGTTTCCATTCGTGGCTGCGTTTTAGTTCGCTGAACTGGGAGCGCAGAGCGCTTCCACAAGATGAGAGATGGCGAGACTTGTAGGCGTCATGGTTTCAATTTATCACCCCGCCGGCATTGCTGTCTTGGCGGATAATCGGCCCCAGCGGTGAGAAGGCGCACAACTCAGCGGCCACTGGCGGTCACCGGCACCAGGCCGGGAAGAAATTCGGCTGCACGTCGGCGAAGTTGACGTCGAACTCCCGGTTCCAAGACAGCGACCAGAGTTTTCGAACGC
>CAZNOE010001210.1:0-1733 GCA_964574525.1 uncultured Bifidobacteriaceae bacterium | reverse complement strand
ATCATGACTTTGATCGAGCAGGCCGACTCATTCAGCACGAACAGCCAGGCCGGTTTGGCGCTGGCCAAATACCAGAAGGCGCAGATCGCATTGCGGGATTTCCAAAAGACTTACCCGACTTGGAATGTCAAAGTTGTTTCTTACCGGTCGAAATACCTGGCGGAACGCGTCGCCGCTCTGTCGGCGCCACCGACCCCGCCAGCCGAGAGCGACACGACCGCCACCAAGCCAGGGTCGCAACCCGAAACCAATGCCTCCGGGGCAACCTCGACCGCACAGGTCAAATTACTCGCGGCCGGGGCGGAGCCGCGCCAAGTCCTCCGCCTGCATCCCAAACCTGACGACAAGCAGACGTTGGGCCTGACCATGAAAATGGAGGTGGACACTAAAATCGGCGACATGCAAGCGCCGGCTGCGAAACTGCCGGCGATGACGCTCACCATGGACCTGACGGTCAAGACTGTCGCGGCCAATGGCGACATCGCCTACGAGTCAGTCATGAGCGACGCCACCGTCGCGGAGGACCCGGACGTGATGCCGGTGGTCGCCGAGGCCATGAAGTCTTCTTTGAGCACTGTCAAAGGTATGTCGAGCACGGGGACAATGTCGAATCGCGGACTCACTAAACAGTCGAACATCAAAATGCCGGCCGGTGGAAACCCTCAAACACAGCAGACCATGGATCAATTGAAGGATTCCTTTTCGCAAGTTGCGCTCCCGCTTCCGGAGGAGGCCGTCGGCCCCGGCGCCAAATGGGAAGCCAAGATGCCCGTCAAATCGCAAGGCATGGCGATCAATCAAACGGTCACCTACGAATTGGTTTCCATTGAAGGCGAGCGCGTCACCGTTAAGAGCAAGATGGCCCAAACCGCTCCCAACCAGAAGGTCGAAAGTCCGATGATGCCTGCGCTAAAGCTCGACCTCAAAAAAATGGTTGCCACAGGCACCGGGGAACTCACGCTTGACCTGGCTCACCTGCTGCCTGCGCAAGGTACCCTGGAATCTCACTCCGAGTTCTCCATGGAAATGAACGCCGGTGGGCAGAAGCAGCCGCTGAACACGAAAGTCAACCTGAAGATGCATCTCGAACCGAAGTGATTCGAGACGTCACGGGAAAAATCCCAGAGCCTTCGCTGCCTCACGGCTCATTCGTTTTGGAATGCACACTGCCGTTTGGCCCGCTAGGTTTCAGAGTCGCGATTGCTCCATCTATTTGACCGGCCAACCGAAGGAGCCGATATTTTCAACATGAATACTACTTGCGTCAGACGGATGAGCGGCATTGCCGCGGTGCTGGCAACAGCGCTATTGGGCAATGGTTGTGTAGTCCACGAACACGGGCACGGACACGTTCATGGGCCGGCGGTCGTCGTTGAGACAGGCCACGCACATTCAGCCGATTGCGGGCATTACTACTCCGGCGGAAACTGGTACTACACTCGTCATCACAGACATGGCCCGGGTTGTGGCCATGAGTTTCGCGGCGGTCTTTGGATCACTGTTCCGTGATCGCGTGGCGCACTGGGCAGCCACTGCCCAGGAAAGCGAGCGACGATATGGGAGTTCTGTTCGTTACGGATGGAACAACCGATAGAACCGATTCCCCACGGGCGGATTGATAACGATGGTCTTGGTCGTCCCGTCATCCGCCGGCGCGGTGACGACGTTGCTCCAGTTCACCGACGCGATGCTGTTGGTATTTTGCTGAAGCGTGAAGCCGGCGGCAGGTGACG
>CAZNOE010001209.1:0-1733 GCA_964574525.1 uncultured Bifidobacteriaceae bacterium | reverse complement strand
AGTTTCTGTTTCCCGACCAATCCGCGCCCCAGAAGCAGATATGGCCCGACGATGATCGTGGTACAGACGATCCAGCGCGACGCACCCGGCGGCACGAAATGCCACGCTGCTGCCGCGACGATGTTGATGAGCGCCATCGGCAGCATGAATTTCCAGGCGAAGTTCATGAGTTGATCCATGCGCAGACGCGGCACGGTGCCGCGCACCCAGATGAGCAGGAATATGAATCCCATCATCTTCGTGAAGAACCAGACCCAGCTTGGAATCCAGTTCAGCCACTGCACCGGCGCGGCGTAACCGCCCAGGAACAGCGTCGCCGCCATCCCGCCGGCGGCGAACATGCCAAAGTATTCCGCCATGAAGAAAATGGCGAACTTGAATCCGGAGTATTCGATCCAGTAGCCGGCGATGATTTCGGATTCGCCTTCGGGCAGATCGAAGGGCGAGCGATTGGACTCGGCGGTGGCGGCGGTGATGAACAGCAGAAACCCCGCGAAACCCCAAGGCGTGAAGACATACCAATCGGGCAGAAGTCCGACGTAAGTTAATTGCTTCGCGACAATGTCCACGAGCGAAAGCGAACCGGCCATCATGACGACGGTGACGGCGGACAAGATGAGCGGCACTTCGTAGCTGATCATCTGAGCAATGCCGCGCATGGCGCCGAGCAGGGAATACTTGTTCCGGCTCGACCAACCGGCCATAAAGACGGCGAGTTCCGCGCCCGCACCGACGGCGAAGAAATAAAGCAGGCCGGCATCCAGATTGAGCGGCGCCATGTTGCGGCCGAAAGGGAGGACAGCGAACGTCAGGGTGACCGGCGCGAGCATGGCGAGCGGCGCCAGGAAATGGACGGCTTTGTCCGACGCGCGCGGCACGAGGTCTTCCTTGATGATCGACTTGATGCCGTCGGCGATGGGCTGGCCGAAGCCAAACAACCTGATGTTCGTGAACGGAATGCCGACGCGGTTCGGGCCGTAACGGTTTTGGATGCGACCAAGACCCTTACGCTCGAACACCGTGGTGATGGCGAAGAGCGTGGCGAAAACGAGGATGATCGTCGCGACGGTGAGAACGATGGAAATGAATGGTTGACATGCTGGTGGAAACAGCGCCACCAGCCAGTGTTTCAGCGAGACAAAGATTTGGTCAATTGCTTCTGACATCAGTCCCTTCCGTCGAGAAATCCCGGCGAAGATTCGCCGGAGCGAGGGTTGAAATCAAGACTGGAGCCGGATCGAAGCGCGGTTTTCCTGGCTCGCGACGCGAGGACGTTGCGCTCCCTCAATGACTCCAATTCCCTCATAGCCCTGTTTGAAATCATTGCGTCGCCGCCGCAACGATTGCTGGTTGTGGTGACGGTTTTGCCGCTGCAGCCGCTTTGGCTTTTGCCTCCACGTCCGCTTTAGCCTTGGCTTCGGCCTTTGCCTTTTCCGCGGCCAGGCGCTCGTCCACTTCAGCAGCTTCGGTGGGGTGAATCTTGTGATAATGCTCGTTGGACCTGGCCAGTTGCTGGCGGTCCACCAACAGTCCGCCGAAACGGTCCGTGGTGCTCAATTCATATTCGGTATCCATCTTGATCGCGTCGAACGGGCACACCTCGACGCAAATCTGGCAGCTCATGCAGACGGAAAGATCAATGTCGAACGTGGCCGGATAAAATTGTGCTTTGCCGAGATAGTCGGGCTTCTTGTCCTTGCTCTTGACGATGTAGATGCACTTGGGCGGACATT
>CAZNOE010001208.1:0-1735 GCA_964574525.1 uncultured Bifidobacteriaceae bacterium | reverse complement strand
GTTGCCGGAGGCGTTCTGTCCGCAATCCGTCACGCTCGTGCTCGAACACGACGTTGACGTGAGCCGCGGCGACATGATCGTGGGCCTCGACTTTTTGCCCGGCGCCAGCACCGAACTTCACGCGAGAGTTTGCTGGATGCATCCCCGTGCCTTGCAGCGCGGGAAAAAGTATTTCCTCAAGCACACCACGCAGACCGTCCAGGCCGCGGTCACAGACCTCGCCAGCCGCATCAACATTCTGACCTTCGATCCCGAGCCGGCGCCGCCGGAACTGGCGATGAATGACATCGGCGAAATCAAACTCCGGACTTCCAAGCCGCTCATCTTCGACGGTTACGCGGCCAATCGTCTCACCGGTTCATTCATTTTGATCGAGCAAGGTACGAACGCGACTGTCGCTGCTGGCATGTTGCTGCCGCCGACCGAATTGGTGAAACCGGAATACAACGACTTCGCAATCTAAATGCTGAAAGCTGAAAAGCTGACATGCTGAAATAATTTCTGCGTTCAGCTTTCCGATTTCAGCTTGTCAGTTTTTCAGCTTTCAGTTTTTCCCCACCTTTGCTTACACTCCCCTCGCTATGGCAGAAAAAGGTGTGAATGACATCCCGCGCGACGTCCGCCCCCTCTTCACCAAAGGCAGCGACGCCCTGGCCCGGGAAAACTTCGATTACGCGATTGCCCTCTTCAACCAGGTCCTCGCCCGCGAGCCCCGCATCTACGATTGCCGCAAATTGCTGCGCTCGGCGCAATTCGGCAAGGCCGGCAGCGGCCGCGGATTTTTCAAAAAGGCCTGGAGCAGCGCCAGTTCCTCGCCGCAGGTGGCCAAGGCGCAAATGGCTTTGCGCAAAGACCCCGTCGAGGCTCTCGCCACCGCCGAGGAAGTCCTCAACAGCGATCCGGAAAATTCCGGCGCGCACAAGGTCGTCGTCGAAGCCGCGACCGCTCTGGAATTGCCGCGCACGAAAGTCCTCTCGCTCGACATCCTCGTCAGGAACCATCCCAAGGACAAAGCCCTCGCCGTTCAACTCGCCAACGCTCTCGCCGACATTGGCGAAGTCCAGCGCGCCGAACGCACCTTGTCGGACCTGCTGCGCCTCACACCCACCGACGGTGACCTGGCCCAGGCCCTCAAGAACATCTCCGCCCGCCGCACCATGAAGGAAGGCGGCTACGGCGCACTCGCCAGCGGCGAAGGCTCCTATCGCGACATTCTCAAGGATGAAAAGGAATCCGTTTCTCTCGAACAGGAAAAGCGCGTTCAAAAAAGCGAGGATGTCACCGAGCGCCTCATCGGCGAATACGAAACCCGCCTCCAGACCGAGCCGGACAACCTCAAACTCGTCCGCTCCCTCGCCGAGCTGTACACGCAGAAGAAACAGTTTGACCGCGCTCTCGCTCTTTACGAACGAGTGAAATCCACCGAGCTGGGCAACGACCCGTCCCTCGAACGCGCGATGGGCGAGACCAACGTGCGGCGCTTCGACTACGAACTCGAAAAGCTCGATCCCGCCGCCGCCGACTACGCCGAACAATCCGCCAAGCTCAACGCCGACAAACTCGCCTACCAGATCACCGAGTGCCAGAAGCGCGTCGAGAAATATCCCACCGACCTCGCCTTCCGTTTTGAAATGGGCGTGCTCTACTTCCAGGCCGGAAAGATCGGTGAAGCCACGAAGGAATTTCAGAAAGCCCAGGGCAATCCGCACAAACGCATCGCCGCCCTGAACTACCT
>CAZNOE010001207.1:0-1737 GCA_964574525.1 uncultured Bifidobacteriaceae bacterium | reverse complement strand
TCCACCTGGGCATAAGCCTTCTTCTGCGCCTCGACGAGCTTGTCGGCCTGGTCCAGGCGCGGGTCTTTGAGGTTGTGTTTGCCCAGCGCGATGCCGGAAATGCCAAACAGGCAAATTTTCATGTGCACTGCTTAGGTGCGGGCGGGCACTGGGTCAAGGTTCGAGTAATGCGTCTGAGGTTTGAAGCTTGCGCAACGCGAGTGATTTGACGTTTATTCAGCGCGAAGCAAGTCCAGTTTATGCCAACCAAAACCATCATCAAACCCGCGAAATCACCGGCCGCCGTCGGCCCATACAATCACGCCGTGCGTGTCGGCGACCTGCTGTTCAGCGCGGGGCAAATTCCGCTGGACCCCGCGTCGGGCAACTTGATTGCCGGTGACATTACAGCGCAAACCGACCGCGTGTTGCAAAACGTCAAAGCGATCCTCGACGATCAGAACCTCACGTTCGCCAACGTGGTGAAGACAACGGTGTTCCTGACCAACCTCGCTGACTTCGCCGCGATGAATGAGGTGTACGCGAAATATTTCACCAGCGATTGTCCGGCGCGCTCGACGATTCAGGTCGCCGCGCTCCCCAAAGGCGCAAACGTGGAGATTGAATTCGTGGCGCACTTTTGAACTCAACAAACCCCTCACCCTGTCCCTCTCCCCATCCGATGGGGAGAGGGTGTCCGAAGGACGGGTGAGGGGCGATTCGAACAATGCCCGTCGGAATTCAACTCGCCATTGCCGGTTTGCTGGGTATCGGCCTGGGCTTTCTGCTGGGCTGGCTGTTTGGCCGGGGCCGCGCCGCGACTTCTGACGGTCGTCTCGAAAATGAGCTTCGCCAGCAACTCGCCCAGCGGGAGACTGAACTAAGCCAGTCACGCAGCGAGGTCGTGCAAACCAAGACTTCGCTCGCCACGGCACAAGCGAATCAAGCGGGCGCCGAGAAACTCCTGGCCGAGCACCGCACATTGCACGAGCGCGCGATGCAGGAGGCGAAAGAAACTCAGACGAAGGCGTTGACCGATTTACGCGAGGCATTCCGGGCGTTGAGCGCGGACGCGTTGAAGCAGAATGCACCGGAGTTTTTGCGATTGGCCGAGCAGAGTTTTGGAAAGTTTCAGGAAACGGCCAAAGGCGATCTGGCGCAGCGGCAGGAGGCAATCAAAGGACTGGTCGAGCCATTGAAGCAGCAATTGGAAAACTATCAACGTCGGTTGCAGCAGAGCGAATCCTCACAGGCCGACACGCTGGGCAAAGTGAAGGAGCAATTAGCCGCGCTCGCACAGCAGAGCCAGTCGCTGGCGCAGGAGACGCTGCAGTTCCGGATGGTGCTGCGGTCGAATCAGGCGCGTGGCCGCTGGGGTGAAGAAACACTTCGGCGCGTCGTCGAGGCCGCCGGCATGAGCGCGCACTGCGATTTCAGCGAACAAACCAAGGAGGGCGAAAGCATGCCCGACTTGATCGTGCGGTTGCCGGGCGACCGTTTCATCATCGTGGACGCGAAGGTGCCGGAACTGGATTTTCTCAGCGCGCTGGAAACCGCGGACGCCACCAAACGCGCGGAGTCACTGGCGGCGCACGCCAGGAAATTGAAGGACACGATCAAGGCGCTGGCGGATCGCGATTATCCGAGCCAGTTTCCGAACTCGCTGGATTACGTGGTGCTGTTCCTGCCGGCGGAATCGTTGTTCAGCGCCGCGCTCGAAGGCGACCGGGATTTGATCGTCTGGGCCGCCGGCAAGCG
>CAZNOE010001206.1:0-1737 GCA_964574525.1 uncultured Bifidobacteriaceae bacterium | reverse complement strand
TGTTCCGAGCCACGGCGGCTCGGCCCGCGCTATTTGAAATTCAACTGTCTCTTTCTTTTCTATCTGCTCTGGGACGGCTTGCGTGGGCGCGCCTGGCGACGTTCCCCCGGGTGAGGCCGGGTTGAATTTCATTGAGCGTCGAGGGGCCATGCGTTGAGTCTCGACGCTTCGCCCGAAGCGTGCGTAAATGACGCTCGTGCAAGCCACATTGAGATCGTCGGCGCGCAGCTTACGTCCATTGGTGCCGCTGCTGTTGTTCTCCGTCCTCGGCAGTTCGGCGACCGCTGTGCCAGGCGCGTCTGTGCTGCCATCAACCGAACACTGGGCATTCAAGGCCCCGGTGCGCCCGCAACCACCCGAGACGAAAAACAAACGTTGGCCGGCCAACCCCATTGATCGGTTTATCCTGACGCGGCTGGAAGAAGAAAACCTCAAACCGTCGCCCGAGACCGACAAAATCACTTTGCTCCGACGCTTGAGTCTCGATCTCATCGGACTGCCGCCGACGGTTGCGGAAGTGGACGCGTATCTCGCGGACAAATCGCCTGATGCCTACGAGAAACAAATCGAGCGGCTACTCGCTTCGCCACATTACGGCGAGCGTTGGGGACGGCACTGGCTCGACGCGGCGCGTTACGCGGATTCCGACGGTTTTGAAAAAGACAAACCGCGTTTCATCTGGGCGTATCGCGATTGGGTCATCAATGCGCTGAACCGCGACATGCCTTACGACCAGTTCATCATCGAGCAGATCGCGGGCGACCAGTTGCCGAACGCGACGCAGGAGCAAATCGTCGCCACGGGTTTTCTCCGCAACGCAATGCTAAACGAAGAAGGCGGTGTGGACCCGGAACAATTCCGCATGGAGGGCTTGTTCGACCGCATGGATTGCATTGGCAAAAGCGTCCTCGGCCTCACGATTCAGTGCGCCCAGTGCCACAATCACAAGTTCGATCCGCTCAAACAGGAGGAGTACTACCGGCTTTTCGCGTTCCTCAACAACGACCACGAGGCCGCATCGGTCGTTTACAGCACCGAACAACAAATGCTCGTGGCGAATCTCTCACGCCAGATGCGCGACCTCGAAGCAGGCTTGCGCCACACGATGGCGGACTGGCGGGAGCGCATGAACCATTGGGAAGATTCGGTGAAGGACAATCAGCCAGAATGGGTGCCGCTGCGCTGCGTCAATGCCGGGGATAACGGCGAGCGTTTCTACTATTACGAGGATGGCTCAATTCGCGCGGCCAGTTATGCGCCGACAAAATGGACCGCGCATTTTCGTGGCACGAATAACCTGCCCTCCATCGGCGCGTTTCAACTCGAACAATTGACTGATCCGAATCTGCCGTGCAGTGGGCCAGGCCGTTCCATCAAAGGCATGTCGGCGTTGAGCGAGTTCAAAGTTGAAGCGTTTGATCTGCAGAACCACACGAACAAGGTCGAGGTGAAATTTGTCAAGGCGACGGCGGATTTCAGCAACGAAGAAAAAGAACTGGAGTCCGAATTCAACGACAAGTCCGAGAAGAAGCGTGTTTATGGTCCGGTCGAAATGGCGATTGACGGAAAGGATACGACCGCGTGGGGAATTGACGCCGGGCCGGGGCGACGCAATCAGCCGCGCAAAGCGGTCTTCATTCCGGAAAAACCGCTGACGTTTGCAAATGGCGTCGAGCTGAACATCCGGCTGATGCAGAATCACGGTGGCAACAATTCCGACGATAACCAGAATCACAA
>CAZNOE010001205.1:0-1738 GCA_964574525.1 uncultured Bifidobacteriaceae bacterium | reverse complement strand
TTACGGCGGGTCTTCAGTGCTCGGCTCGTTGATCGCCATGGGCATTCTTCAAAACGTGAACATCTATCGAAAAGGTTATTAACATGAGTGAAAGAAATTTTGGCCGCAGACGGCGCGGAATGCGCTTCCGCCCGAGCGGCGGGCTGGGCCAGGGACCGCAGAAACCTGACCACGAAGCGACTCAAGCCCGCGCCGAAGCCACCACCCAGACCGCCGCCCGCGAGCGTTTGTTCGAGCGACGCCACGTCGGCGAAATCGAACGCGCTGAAAACGTCGCCGCCGGCCTGCCGCCGGAGGGAACACCAACGCTGCCGGAGCCGACTCGCGACGAAGAAAAGCGAAAATTCCGCGAACCCAATCTGCAGACACCCGCCCAGGTCGAGGAAGAAAAGCCTTACGAACCAGTCACGGTAAAGGAACAACCCAAAGGCATCGTTGAAACCATCAAGGTCGCCGCGAGCAATCTCGTGAAGAGAGTTCAGCGATTGATCCGGCCCGTGAAGAAGACTCACAAGGAAGTCGTCATCAATGCCGAGACGCTGGAAACCCGCGTGGCGGTGATCGAAGACGGCAAGCTGGAGGAGTTCAACATCGAGCGCACCACCGAGGAGCGCCTCGTCGGCAGCATCTTCAAGGGCAAGGTGCGCAATCTCGAGGATGGACTCAAAGCGGCGTTCGTGGACATCGGCTTCGAGAAGAATGCCTTTCTGCACTACTGGGACATCGTGCCCAGCAACTTTGACAGCGGCGTGGAAATTGTGGAGCGCCCGAATCGCCGCCGCGACCGCCCGCGCATCACGCAGAAGGACATTCCCCGCCTGTATTCGCCGGGCGCGGAGATCATCGTGCAGGTGACCAAAGGCCCCATCGGGACCAAGGGACCGCGGATCACTACGAACCTCGTGCTGCCGGGCCGCTACCTTGTGCTGCTGCCCAATTCGGACCAGAGCGGCATCTCGCGCAAAATTGAAAACCCGCAGGAACGCCAGCGCTTGAAAAAAATCCTGCGCGAGCTGTCCATTCCCGACGGCATGGGCGTCATCATGCGGACCGCCGGCGAGGGCCAGCAACTGCGTTACTTTGTGCGCGACCTTGCGTTGTTGCTGGAAGAATGGGAAGGCATTCAACAACGCATCAAATCGCAGCCGCCCGCGAGCTGCGTGTTTCAGGAGCCCGACTTGATTGATCGCACGGTACGCGACTTTCTCACCGAGGACGTGGACCGCATTGTCGTTGACAGCCAGAAGGCCCACGACCGGATGCGCGACTTGATGCTCAAAATCAAGGCGCGCCGCGCCGCCGACAAGGTCAAGTTCTACGTGGACCCCCAGCCTATCTTCGACCGTTTCAACATAACGAAGCAGTTGGAGAACGCCTTCGCCCGGCAGGTGCATCTCAAGAGCGGCGGCTACATCGTCATTGATGAAACCGAGGCGCTGGTGGCCATTGATGTGAACACCGGTCGCCACAAAGGCGGGCGCGACCAGGAATCCACTATCCTCAAAGTCAACCAGGAAGCCGGTGACGAGATTTGCCGACAACTGCGTCTGCGCAACATGGGCGGATTGATCGTGCTCGACTTCATTGACATGAAATCGCGGCGCGACCAGCAGAATATTTATCAGCGCATGAAGGAGGGCCTGCGCCGCGACAAAGCCAAGACGCACATCCTGCCGATCTCTCAACTGGGCTTGATGGAAATGACGCGCCAGCGGCACACCGAAAGCGTGCGCGCCGC
>CAZNOE010001204.1:0-1741 GCA_964574525.1 uncultured Bifidobacteriaceae bacterium | reverse complement strand
CGATTTGGATAATCCACGTCAATATGCCGGCTGCGAATGAGCAGCGGCACACGCGCCAATCGCGCCGCCAGCCCAACCAGCCAGCCATCCCGCGAACTGTGGGTATTGACGATCTGGGGCCGCACGCGCCGCAACCACGCGGTGACTTTCAAGACCGCAAAAGGGAATTGCCAGCGTCCCTCGGTCAGTGCCTCGCACGAGATGCCAGCCGGCTTCGCGCGCTGAAAGACCTCGCTGCCAACCGGCGCCAGCAGCCGGACTTCGGCACCGCGCTTTTGGAATCCCGTCAATTCAGCCAGGACGCGGTGTTCCTGGCCACCCCAGCCCACCGAGCATTCGGAGTGAACGATGCGCCAGTTCGCTGTCATCTTGTTTCCCAGGTCAAAGCAGCGCCGATTGTCGTGGGCGAAGGCACAAGAAGATTCCCTCTCCCCTTCGGAAGGGGAGAGGGTCAGGGTGAGGGGTTTGGTTTGGCAGACGGGCCATCAATACGGCGTTGGACAAAGTCGCGCGCGCCCCCTCACCCCGGCCCTCTCCCCCGAAGCGGGGGAGAGGGAGATCATCCCTCCCGCGCTCGCTGATCCGCGGAACGCAACGAACGGCCAAAATCTCAGACGGAATTGGTTTTCGTTGAGTTGGACGCCTCATTGCACGCATGGTATGCGCGCTGATAATGAAAGTGCTCATCACCGGTGTCAACGGATTGCTGGGAAACGCATTGCGGAATCGCGCGCCGAAACACGTCGTGTGCTCGGTGTGTGGACACCCGGAGTTCGACCTGACCCAACCGGCACAAATGGAGTCCCGGCTTTCCGACCTGCGTCCCGACGCAGTGATAAACACGGCCGCCTGGAACGCCGTGGACCGTTGTGAGACGGAGCGCGATCTGTCATGGGCGGTGAACGCCGAAGGGCCGGGGACGCTCGCGCGACTTTGCACTCGCTTCAGCGCCAAGCTGGTTCACTACGGTACGGATTACGTTTTTGATGGCGCGCGACGCGTTCCTTACGTGGAAACCGACGCGCCGCACCCGCTGAATCATTACGCCGCGGGCAAGCTCGCCGGAGAACGGGCCGTCCTGGCCGACAATCCCCGTCATCTGGTGCTCCGCACAAGCTGGCTCTTTGGCCACAATCCAGCCCAACCCAAGTCCTACGTTCATACCGTGATGAATCAGGCGCTCGCGGCGAAACCGTTACGGGCGGTGACAGACCAAATCTCGGCCCCGACCTGGGTGCCGGACCTGGCGGACTGGACGTTTCGGCTGCTGGAACTGGATGTCCGCGGCCTCCTGCACGCCGTGAATGACGAAGGCGTCAGCCGTTGGGAGTGGACCATCGCAATCCTCGAAGAAGCCCGGCGCGCGGGTTTGCTTGCGGTGATGCCGGGAGTGGAACGCGTGACCACGGATTATTTCAGCCCCGGCATGAAGCGACCGAATCATACGGTGCTGGATAATCGCAACGCCGCCGCGCTTCTCGGACATCCGCTTGGCACCTGGCGAAAAGGCTTGGCGGAACTGCTGCGCGATCCGATTTGGCCGAAGTTGTAAACGGCATTTGAACCAATGACTTTTGTCGCGTGGGTGCGACACCCCGAACCGCGAATCGGTGGCACGGCAAAGGTCATCACTGGCCGGGC
The DNA here is from genome assembly GCA_964574525.1 of uncultured Bifidobacteriaceae bacterium. GTDB lineage: Bacteria > Verrucomicrobiota > Verrucomicrobiia > Limisphaerales > JADLHS01 > WYBW01. Next base: position 100 of record CAZNOE010001204.1, on the reverse strand, counting down.
TGCGTTTCCGGAGCCCGGCACACGTAAAACAAATCCTGCGAGAACAGGTGCGGCCAAAGCCGCGCGCGCAGTTTGCGTTTCGATGAGGTGGTTTCGATGA
>CAZNOE010001203.1:0-1745 GCA_964574525.1 uncultured Bifidobacteriaceae bacterium | reverse complement strand
GGTTTGGCCTTTTTGCTTTTCTTGGCGGGTTTATCCTGCGCCACAGCGCTGTTGACGAGTACGACACTGGCGGCAATAAGGATTGCGTAAAGAAGTGTGGTTGTTTTCATAGGTTGTTTATCGCTCGGATTGGGTTTGCGCGTTTTCTACCTCTGCACTGGCCCCGACGCAAGCCTTTTTCAAACCTGCGTTTTTCAACCGTGCGCCTCAACCTTGTCCCCGCACGTCCCATGCGTCGCGCAAGCCATCGCCCAGGAAATTGAGCGCCAGCAGAGTCGAGACAAGCACGCCTCCGGGGAATACAATCAGCCACCAATAGATGCGGATTGGATTCATCTGGTCCGCGCCCTCGGCGATGAGCGAACCCCAACTGGCCATCGGCGGCTGGATGCCGATTCCGAGGAAGCTCAGAAACGATTCGTAGAGGATGATGGCCGGCACGGACAGCGTGAGATAAACGATCACCACGCCGAAGACGTTCGGAATGATGTGCCGCGAGAGAATTCGTATCGGGCCCGCGCCCAGCGCGCGGCTGGCCTCCACGAATTGCCGGGACTTAAGCGACAACACTTGTCCGCGCACGATCCTCGCCATCGTCAGCCAGGACACAGCGCCGAGCGCAACGAACAGCACGAGAACGCGCGCCGTGGTCGCGATGTTGGGCACGTGGACCGCCGCCAGCCAGTTCTTGATCACTGGTTCCAAGACGGCCATGAACACGACCGCCAGAATGATGGACGGCATCGAGTAAAGAATGTCCACGACGCGCATCAAGCTGCCATCCAACCGCCCGCCGACGTAACCCGCCAACGCGCCCCACAGCACCCCGATGAGCAGACACACACTTGCTCCGAAAGCGCCGACCATCAGCGAAATCTGCGCGCCGTAACAAAGCCGCACCAGCAAGTCCCGGCCATGCACATCCGTGCCGAGCCAATGGTGACCGTTCGGCGGTTGAAACTGGGCGTCCGAAAGCTGTTCCGGTCGAAATGGAGAAAAAAGCGGATAGATCAGAATAAACAAACCGACGAGCAGCAAGAACCACAAGCCGACGACGGCAGGACGATTTTTTCGGAATCGACGCCACGCGCGTTGGTTGGGGCTGAGGTGAGGCTGGTTGATAGTTGATGGTTGATTGTTGATGGCAACTGCGCTGGTGTTTTGACCATCAACTCTCAACTTTCCACCATCAACTTTTAGTTCACTCATACTTCACGCGCGGGTCCAAGAGCGTGTAGGCAAAATCAACCACCACGTTCAGCACGATCAGCAGAATGGCATAGAGCGTCACGAGCCCAATTGTCAGGGTGTAATCGCGGTTGGCCATGCTGTTCACGAAAAACACGCCGATGCCCGGAATTTGGAAAATGGTTTCCACGACGAACGACCCCGTCAGCAAATCCGCGAGCAGCGGTCCGGAATAGGAAACAACCGGCAGAACTGCCAGACGGAAGGCGTGTTTGAGCAGCAGCGCGTTTTCTCCAAGTCCCTTCGCGCGCGCCGCGGTGATGAACTCGGATTGCATCGTGTTGAGCATCCCTTCGCGCATGAGACGCGCGATGCGACCCGCGAAGTAAAGTCCCAGCGCAGTGATTGGAAGAATCGCGTGCCATGGCGATGCCCACAACGCCACCGGCAACAACCGCCACTTGATGGCGAAAAGCATGATCAGCAGCGGCGCGACGACGAAACCGGGAATGCAGACCATCAAGATTGCAAAAAAGCTACCGGCGTAATCCTCCCAG
>CAZNOE010001202.1:0-1746 GCA_964574525.1 uncultured Bifidobacteriaceae bacterium | reverse complement strand
GCGCCGCGGGATAAGGCGGGAATCGCAGGACTTTCACCGCACCCGTTGAGGTGAAGCTTTCAATGACCGGTGGCGGGGGATCGGTGGCACGGAGGACCTGGGCGAACGACAAACTTACGATGGCTGGCAGACACAAAAAAAATACTCGCCTGGAATTCATAAAATTAGTGCTACGATACGCATTCTGCCCGATAGCGCGGTAAATGTCAAGGTTCGACAAGGCAATTCAACAAGGGCAATCAGGCAAAAACCTCGCCAGCCAATCAACCAACGGAAAGCGCGGCGGGGTTCCTTTTGCTGCCGGCGGGGCGCCTGCCGGTTTTGATTATTCTGGACAAATTTCGCACAGGCTCTGGATAGTTTCAGGGCATTCGGGACCGTTGCAGCCCATGACGGAATCAGCATCAAACCATACACCGGGTGAGAAGGCTCTTTTCCCGCCGGGTCTGCACAATGCTTTCTGGTTCGCCGCATTCAAAGCGCTCTCCTTTCAGATCGTGCTGGCCAGCCCGATGATTCTCTACGCGAAATCCCTGGGTGCCAGTGCGACCATCCTCGGTGTTATAGCCGGAATGATGCCACTGCTTGTCATGTTCCAGATCCCCGCCGCCAGCCACGTCAATCGCGTCGGCTACCGGCGGTTCGTCCTGGCCGGTTGGAGCACGCGGGTGGCGTTCATCTTCATCATCGCGCTCGTGCCGCTGACCGGGACGTTTCTGACCGCGCCCAACCGGCTCGGCCTGCTGCTGACGCTCCTGTTTTGCTTCAACCTTTCGCGCGGCATCTCCAGCTGCGCGTGGCTGCCGTGGATCACCGTGCTCGTGCCCTCGGCGTTGCGCGGAAAATATCTCGTGCGCGATGCCGCCGTGCAAAATGTGGCAAGCTTCGTGACTTTTCTGATTTCGGCCGCGTGCCTCGCCGGACAGACGCGGCCGTGGCAATTCGCCATGCTCTTCGCCTTCAGCGCCATCATGGGCGCGATAAGCCTGGTCTTCCTGAAGCGCATCCCCGACGTGCCGACGCCGCAGGACCCACCCCTGACCCCTCCGCCGGAGGGGAACTCAATGCAGCCCGCGCCCGGTTCGTTCCCCTCCTCGGAGGGGTCAGGGGTGGGTTCCTCTCGCCAATCCCCGGCCCGCGTGCCCTGGCTGGAGATGATCCGTTATCCTCCGTTCCGCCCGAATCGGTCGAGGTGTAAACCAGTCCGCCGGCCCGCGTTTGTTCGCCGAGAATGATCGTGACGTCTTGTTTGAGAGGCTCGCCGGTCGCCCAAGTGCGAAGTGCGCCTGTGAGGATGCCCGCGATCACGAGCAGGGATCTCAGGCTGAAGACGCGTTTCAATGTTCGCATGGCAACGATGCTAAATGGTTGCGTCGGCGGCTGTCGAGGAGGACGTGGCGCCAGGCCCGGTTGCGATCCCGGCTTGCAGATGCTCGCTTGCTGCGCGAAAGCCAGATTCAATCCCCGCAACGTTTCTGGTTGCGGCTGTGGTCGCGGGGTTGATCAGCCATACAACGGCAATGGCTCGATGGGGAACTCAGGAAAAACCTGGCTCAGTTTCTCGCCGGCCCCGTGGCGCCCCAGGATCGGCGCGAGCACGTTGCGATAGTTGGTGGTCACCGGCAAATCGCCCGGGCCTTCGAGCACTTCGCGGCTCAAGCCCGGCCATTTTCCCAGGACGCGCCCGCCTTTGATGCCGCCGCCCATGACGAACATCACGCTGCCGCGGCCGTGATCGGTGCCGAA
>CAZNOE010001201.1:0-1751 GCA_964574525.1 uncultured Bifidobacteriaceae bacterium | reverse complement strand
CGGCCCGGCCGGCAGCAACGTCGTCGTAGAGGCAACGGCTAACTTTGCGGCTTGGACGGCAGTTCAAACCAACACGCTGCCGCCGGCCGGTCTTGAAGTCTCGGTCCCGCTGGATACGAACCAAAACCAATTCTTCCGCGCGCGACTGGCCCCATAGCACCCAGAGATTCGAAGAAAATTATGAATCACGCGCTCATGATTTTGTTTGCTTTGACCAAGCTGGTGATTTGGAGCTGGCTTGGCATTGGACCGTGAACTCAGAGAACGCGAAAACGCTACCGACCATCGAGCGGGCCCTGGACTCACCGGTCCCTGGACGAATCTAAGCGCTTTGCTGATTGGCACGAATGGTTCTGCACAGTTTCAAGATACCAATTCGCCCTATCCCGCTGGATTCTACCGTGCTCGGCAGCAGTAGTGGGCAGGCATTGAAATTTCACCTGGAGGGGCAGCCCAATCTGAGATTCTCGAATCCCGCCAAACCAGGGAAACCCAGCGCAATCCATCTCAACCAACAAAGAAAGAAACACGACAATGAACACCAGCACTTTTCTTGAATCCGCCACGGGCCGGGTACTTGCCTCCTTCTCAAAAAAACCATTCGGGCAGGCAATTCATTCCCCTGACCTTGATTCCTCTGACAATTGCTGGGCCGCCAAATCCTTATTGCACGGGAATCGTCAAGGGAATGGGTGTCAGGAGAATGAAGTGCCAAGCCCAAAAAATACTTCAAAGCCCGTGGCGTGATTGGGCGGCGGAAAACGCCTTGGACCGGTGACACGACAAATCAGGCGGAGCGAGCCGGGACAAAACCGCGGAACACACAACGATATTTATGAAAACAATCCACACGGCCAGGCCGGACTTCAATCATGGCGCGCATTGGGACCATGAACCGGCGCCTGACCTGCGTCGGAGACGCGGTGGGAAAAATGCAGGCGAAACACTCTACAACGGAATGACGGCATGACGGAATTGGAATTCCGTCTTCAACCCAGCCTTTTACATGCCTACAAAAACTCTCGCTTCAGAACCCGCGTCAGCTTGTGCACGGCCAGCATCAATTCACTGCGACGCTCGGTGGTTTCGTCATCGTCGCTGGCAAGGTCAAGCGGCTGCGACATGATCGCGGAGTAACGGCGATTCAATGGCATTCGCTCATCGTTGTGGCCCAATTGCCGAACCAGATGGCGCACTCGGTCGGCGCAAGTTCGCGCTTCGGCGATGGCTTTTAGCGCCGCGTCACTGGTGGTTTTGCCCGCTTGGACCCGCTGGAGTAATCGGCACTCGAAGGACCGGCAGCGATTCGGGCGATCAGCGTAAATGCGGCACCACTTCCCGTCAAAACAAGCGCAGGGCTGATTGAAACATTGTTTCCGTCCTTTGCGAAACAGGTTCATACCCAGCGCGGCCAGCCACGGGGCATCGTCACGCGGTTGTAGTTCGACATCACCAAACAGGACGCCATTGCAGCACATCCCGCAAGAGGGGCAAAGTTCTGCGACGGCGTCGCCTTGATCGGGATTCGAGCAGTTCACGCCGACACCCTAATTACGAATCGAGGAAAGATTCGTCGGAAGCCGCCACGATTTTAAGACCGCGCATCGTGGCCCTGGAACCCACCCCTAACCCCTCCCAGGAGGGGAACTGCCAGCGCGGGTCGGAGGTTCTGCTCCCCTCCTTGGAGGGGCTGGGGGTGGGTCGCTTGAAAAGCCTCAGATGTTTTCCAATTTCCCCGTGCTTTCTCCGAA
>CAZNOE010001200.1:0-1760 GCA_964574525.1 uncultured Bifidobacteriaceae bacterium | reverse complement strand
CCATCGCGGAAATCGCCGCCACCGTGCCGCCCGGCGTCGCGACGTTTCTGCTGACGTGCCGGCGCGATGCGGATTCCATCATCGCCCAACAGCACCGCTGCGTGAACACGCTCCAGCTTTGCGATGCAGTCGAGCTTTGACGGTATCCGCGCAGCTGGCGAATGATCTTCGTCATTGTGGTGAACCCACCGCAAACCGGCCAACTCATCTGCCACGGCGAATAGGGTCGTGTGGAACTCACGACGTTGACGAAAGAATTCTTCATGCCGCGCTTACTCAAACGCGACGAAGCCATCCGCCGCGAACCCCGCGCACCCTGCGCTTGGGACGGCGTCGCCGAAGTCCGCCCCTTCGGCACGATTGAGAAGGATATTGTGGAGGGAGTTTACTGAAGCCGGTGACGAGCTGGCTGCCACGGCCCCTTCAAGTGAGCAACCGAGCTTCAAGTGCTTGCGTTGTTCACAACTGGAAGAAATCAGCCGCGTCAAGGGAAGGTGCGGCGACGAAAGCTGGTTGGTTTGCGGAGGGAAGGCTTTCTTCACCCCGCTTTGAGATGGATCAACGTTGGGATGAGCGTTGGGATGAGCGGATTGTCGTAAGTGTTCGCTTGACTTAAACTCAAAGGCTTGACTTGAATCAAATCCTACGGTGTCTCCGTATGGGCAAACTGGCGGATCAAACCATGAACATCTGCGGGAAGAGGGCCAGGCCGACCACCATTTTCACCTCGCGTGTTCCAGCTTGAGGGGAAGATGAATGACGAAGTGAATGCGGGCGCGGGTCGGCGAGTCGTAACCGACGGCTGGGTGTCGTGGCTGGCGAGGTTCAGCATGGCGGCGCTGGTGTTTGAAGCCGTGTCGGGGCTGGCCATCACCCTCTCGCCTTTTCATGCGGCGGTCCAATGGAGCGTCATCGTCCACACGGTCGTCGGCGCTTTGACGCTGTTGCCGCTCGCGTGGTATTGCGCCCGGCATTGGCTCGATTACCGCCCCTACGCCTGGTCGCACAATGTGTTGTTGGGCTACGCGGGGCTGCTGGCGTTGGCGGTGTGCTCGCTCTCGGGCGTGGTGCTGACCGGGCAGGGGTTGTTTGGCGGGCGCATCTCCGGCTGGCTGCGGCAGACGCATCTCATTTCCACTTTCGCCACGCTCGGCGCGATCCTGCCGCACTTGTTTTTTTCCTGGCTGCGCGCGCGGCGCGAAGCCCGGGCGGGAGCGGTTGCCGCTTACCTGGCGCAAACCTTCGGCGCGACGGCGGCGGGCGTGGCGATCATTGGCGGACTGACGCTGGCTTACTCCGGGGTCAAATACACAAATGAGTTTCCCAAGGACTACAACTACCTTTACGGTACGAACCGCCCGTTCGCGCCGAGCCTCGCCAGGACGGACACGGGTGGCGCGCTGGATGCCCGCTCCCTCGCCGGTTCCAAGACCTGCGGCACGGCGGGCTGCCACGAGCAAATCGTCGAGGAGTGGAAACCCAGCGCGCATCGCTACGCGGCGATGGACCCGGCGTTTCAAGGCATCCAAACCGTCATGGCCAAGCAGAACGGCGCCGAGTCCACGCGCTATTGCGGCGGCTGCCACGACCCGATCTCGCTTTTCTCCGGCACGAAAAATCTGTTCGTCGAGAATCTTACCGGCTTGGACGGCTACCAGGAAGGCGTCTCGTGCCTCGCCTGCCACGCCATTCGCGAGACGGACATCAAAGGCAACGCCAACTACACCGTCACCCAGCCGCACGAATATCTCTGGCAATGG
>CAZNOE010001199.1:0-1763 GCA_964574525.1 uncultured Bifidobacteriaceae bacterium | reverse complement strand
CCGCGCCACTCGTGCCGATGTTCACGTTCGCGATGCCGCAATCGCTGCCGCGACACGCGAGAAATTGTTCCGCCTCGCGCACGTCGTTGGTGAAGATCGCCGAACTGAGGCCCTGCGGCACTCCGTTGTGATACGCGATGGCGTCGGCAAACCTGCGGTAGCCGATGATGTAGAGGATGGGCGCAAAGGTTTCATCGTGAACGATTTTCATGTCGTGGCGCGCCACCACAATGCAGGGGCGGACGTAGCAACCGCCTGGAAATTTCTGGCCGCCGAGTTTTTCTCCGCCGTAAACGATTTTGCCGCCTTGCTGGCGCACTTGTTCGAGCGCGGCTTGCATGTCCTCGACCGCACGTTGATTGATGAGCGGGCCCATCAGGGTGACAGGCTTGGTCGAATTGCCAATGGGCACTTGCCGGTAAGCCGCGACGAGACGGCGCAAGAGTTTGTCATGAACCGCCTCGTGAACGATGATTCGGCGCGTGGTGGTGCAACGCTGGCCCGCGGTGCCGACCGCGCCGAACAAAATCGCGCGGATGGCGAGGTCCAGGTCCGCGCTGGGAGTAACGACAATGGCATTGTTGCCGCCGAGTTCCAGGATCGTTCGAGCCAAACGCTTAGCGACCACTTCGGCGACGTGACGGCCCATCTTCGTTGAGCCAGTTGCCGAAATCAGCGGCACGCGCGGGTCGTTGATCAAACGTTCGCCCACTGTCGCGCCGTCGCCGATGACGAGACTGAAGAGAGCCGGATCAACATTGTTCGCGCGGCAGACGCGCTCCGCGATCTTAATTGTGGCGATGGCACACAGCGGGGTTGAGCTGGATGGTTTCCATACGGTTGAGTCGCCACAGACAGCAGCGAGCGCGCTGTTCCATGCCCAGACCGCCGTAGGGAAGTTGAATGCGGTGATGATTCCCACGACACCGAGCGGATGCCATTGCTCCATCATGCGATGATTGGGCCGTTCGGAGGCAATGGTCAGACCATAAAGTTGGCGCGAGAGGCCGACCGCGAAGTCACAGATGTCAATCATCTCCTGCACCTCGCCCTGACCTTCGGAAATGATCTTGCCGGCTTCGAGCGTGACGAGCAGACCTAAATCTTCTTTCGCGTCACGTAACGCGTTGCCAAGTTGGCGAATGATTTCGCCGCGTTTTGGCGACGGGAAAGTTTGCCATCGTTGAAATGCCGCGTGCGCGCGTTTCATAGAGCGCTCGTATTCGGCGGGAGTGGCGCTGCGGACATTGGCCAGCACTTTGCCATCATTTGGCGAGACGCTTTGTAAGACCCTGCCGGAGCCAAACCATTCGCCGCAAAAGACGCCGGGATTGGATTTCGTGAGGCCAAGGCGGTGCAGAACAGCGGTACTCTCGGATGAGGCGACCTCTCGCTTACTCGCTGAAATAGATTTGGGCATGGCGCTTTAGCGTTTCAGTTTGTCAAACGCCGACATTCGTCATCCATGATGCGCAGCGCCGCTTCGATAACGTCCTCTTTCACATCTAGGACGGGACGGAGGCGGATGGACCGCTCGCCGCACCGCACCACGAGCAGACCCAGTTCGTAGCAGCCTTTCCAGAACGCATCGCGCGACTGCGCGTTCGGCAGATCAAACGCCATCATCAGTCCGTGACCGCGCACGGCGCTGATGACCGGATGTCGCTCTGCCAACATCAGCAACTCGGTGAGAAAACATTCGCCCTGCACGCGCGCATTCTCGACGAGGTTTTCTTCTTCGATGATGCGCAGATAATGCGTCG
>CAZNOE010001198.1:0-1773 GCA_964574525.1 uncultured Bifidobacteriaceae bacterium | reverse complement strand
ACCACGGCCCGGTGTTGGAGTTGACGGACGAGGACGGCAAGGGCAAAGGCAAATTCGACACCGCGATTCGTTACTACAAGGAACTGGAAGACGGCATCGTGGCGGCGATCCTGGAGGCTGATGCAAAGATTGTCCCAGCCAGACTGGCAACCGGATCAGTCAGGCTCGACGCGTTCAATCGCAACCGGCACACCAAGATCGAGCCGAAGTCCGCGGATCGGGACTTGACCGTGATGCGCCTGGACGACACGAATGGCAAGCCAGTGGCCGTCATTATCAATTTCACCGCGCACCCGACGATGATCTCCGCCGAAGTGCTCAAATTCTCCGCGGACTATGTTGGCGCGTTGAAGGAGACGGTGGAAAAGGAATTTGGCGGGCAGGCCATTTTCATGCAGGGCGCCGCCGGAGACATGTCGGCGAACAAGGGTGAGAACAAGGATTACCGCGAGTTCGGCCAGGCGCTGGGCCGCGAAGTACTGAAGCTGGCAGCCAATTTGAAATCAGAGGAAGTCGCCAAGCCATCGCTCACCCTGAAGGAGGAGCGGTTCAAGTTCGGTTCGCGAACCGATTGGAGCAACCCTGGCATCCGGTCTGCGTTCAGTGCGGCGTTTTTTTCCGAATTGATCCCGAACTACACGGATGAATATGCCGATGGCATCCGGCCGCGCCTGACCGTGGCTCTGCTCAACGGCGACATTGCGCTGGTCGGGGCCTCGGGCGAGTTCTTCTGTAACCACGCCATCCGGCTGAAAGAACGGGCGCGGGTGAAACAGCTTCTCTTTTTCGGTTACTGCAATGGCTACCACCAATATTTTCCCACAATCGAAGCGGTGGCCGAGGGCGGCTACGGTGCGGATGCCACGGTTTCGCCGGTGGAAGTCGGAGCCGGGGAAAAAATGATGAATACCGCCTTGACCTGGATTTATCAGATGCTGGGAAGGATAAAGTGATCCGGGCGAGAGCGATGGCGAGATAACTTCGCTGAAATTCTATGCCGATGCTTGTACGAAATCTTCGCTCTCCTCACACTGCACTGCTCATCCATGAATTGTGCCTTAGTCTCTTGTTGGTCGCCGCCCCAGCGAGAGGCGATGAAGCCAAGCCCGAGCCGCTGAAACGAACCCCCGTCGAACGGATGGCACTGCCGCGCCTTAAGGCAACGCACGAGGACGTGCAAAAACTCAAGAAGCTGCGCCAGCCCGCTGCGCCGCTGCCCGGCCTCAACGACTACCGCTGCATCCTCCACGCCCACGCCGAGGATTCCGATCACACCGGCGGCACGCTTCCGGAAATGCTGGCGGATGCGAAGAAGGCGGGCATCAGCGCCATCCTGCTTACGGACCATTTCCGACCGCCGCGCGATTTCATTGACGGGCGCTGGCGCGGACTCAAGGACGGCGTGTTGTTCATTCCCGGCTCCGAAATCCGCGGCTGCCTGCTGTATCCGGAAGCGTCGGTTCTCGACAAAATGCAGCAGCCGTTTCCGGAATTGTTGAAGGCCGTGACCGCCGGCGACGGAATGATGTTTCTCTCCCACATCGAGGAGCGCAAAGATCATCCCCTGAACGGGCTGACGGGGCTGGAGATTTACAACCGGCACTGGGACGCCAAAAAGGACATGGCGTCGCTCATCGCGCTGGCACTGAAACTCACGGACCCGAAACAACTGGCGGAAATCGAGGAAGCTGTGCAGCTTTACCCGGACGAATTGTTCGCCTTCCAGTGCGACTATCCGCAGGTTTACATGGACAAATGGGACGCGGGAACAAA
>CAZNOE010001197.1:0-1775 GCA_964574525.1 uncultured Bifidobacteriaceae bacterium | reverse complement strand
CGCTGGCATTCCCGTATCTGCTCCAATGGACCGGCACCCACAGCGCTTTCTTCTATTTCGGCGCGGTTCTGAATTTCATCGCACTCGTCATCTGGCTGTTCACGCAACCCGACCGCAAACTTGAGGCGTATTGAGCGCGCCGGTTTCGCCTTTCATTCCCACATCCAACAACAATCCATTCAGCCATGAACCCATGCTTCCTTCCACGCGTCTCCCGGCTGGCCGCGGACGTGATCGCCTTGTCCGCAGGCCTGATGCTGTCCGCCGTGTCCGCCGCGGAGAATAGCAACAAACTCACCCCGACCAATCCCGCGCCCGTGATCTTCATGTGCGGCGACTCCACCATGTCCGACAAGCCACTATCGCCGCCGCATCCGGAGCGCGGCGGGGGACAATTGCTGCCGATGTATTTCGATCCACAAGTCAAGGTTGTGAACCTCGCGATCAACGGCCGCAGCTCGAAAAGTTTCCGCGACGAAAACCGCTGGCAGCCGGTGCTGGAGCGGATGCAGCCCGGTGATTACGTCATAATTCAGTTTGGTCACAACGACTCGAAGCAGGATGCACGGGATCGTTTCACCGGGCCGTTTGGTTCGTTCAAACAAAACCTCGAGCGCTACGTGCGCGAGGCGCGAGAGAAGCAGGGGGCGCCCATTCTCGCCACGCCGGTCGCGCGGCGCTCGTTCGTCACGGATGGAAAAACCAGGGACACGCCTGGCGATTACGCGGTGGCCGTCCGGCAGGTTGCCGCAGAACAGAAAGTGCCGTTGCTGGATCTGGAGAAACGCACGCGTGAATTGCTCGAGAAACTCGGGCCGGAGCGCTCCAGGAAACTTTTTTTGTGGTATGAGCCGGGCGAGTTCGAATCTTTGCCCGGGGGCAAACAGGACAACACTCACTTCAACGCCTACGGCGCGAGCCGCATGTGCGATCTCGCCACCGCGGAAATCCGCGCGCAGGTGCCGGAGTTGGCCGGCTGGCTGAAGCCGCGCAAATGAATCTGCTGCACCAGCACGCCGGGCATTGTCTCGCGGGTCTCGTGCTCGCGGTCACCGCTCCACAGGCAGCGCCGAGTGAACTCACGCTCGAAACCCGCCAGCTCGCGTCCGGCCCGAAACATCATTTCTTCGGCTACATCGGCCACGTGCAAAACATCCCGTGGAATCAGAGCGGACGATACCTCGTGGCGCTGCAGACAGAATTTCAGGATCGCCTGCCGCGCGCCACGGACGCGGCGGAAATCGTTCTGCTCGATACGAAGAACGGCTATGCCGTTCGCGTCCTTGACCACACGCGCGCATGGAATCCGCAGCAAGGCACGATGCTCTATTGGAATCCCGATGCGCCGGAAACCCAGTTCTTCTTCAACGACCGCGATCCCAAGACCGGGGAAATCTTTTGCGTGCTGTTTGACCTCACGGCCGGCGCAAGCGGGAAACGCCTCCGCGAATTCCGTTTTGACGACACGCCCGTCGGCAACAGCGGCGTGGCCCAGCGCGGTGGCTGGTTCGCGGCGATCAACTACGGGCGGCTCGCCCGCCTGCGCCCAGTCACCGGCTATCCGGAAGCGTTCGATTGGACCGTGGGCGTGAAACATCCGACGAACGACGGCGTGTTCCAGATCAACACCCGCACCGGCGAAAAGCGATTGCTCGCGTCCTTCAACCAACTCGCCGACGCCATCCGCCCGCTCCGACCCGACGTGGACACGCAGGAACTTTTCATCAATCACACGCTGAACAACCGCGAGAGCGACCGCATTTTCTTTTTCGTGC
>CAZNOE010001196.1:0-1775 GCA_964574525.1 uncultured Bifidobacteriaceae bacterium | reverse complement strand
TGCCGTCGCGGTGCGGCTCGTGCAGTCTTAACTGTGCGCCGTCGAGTTTCTCGATGAGGAAACGGTCCACGAACAATTCCCGCCGCGTGCCGAGGTCAATGACATCGGCCACTCCCGAACCTACGACGGCGAACAGGAGCAAACACGCAAGGCGCTTCATGGCTGGCTGGTCCTCTGCCACTTTCTCGAAGTTAACTTTCCGCCTTCAAAATAAACTTCATGCTGACCGCGACGTTGGCGATTTGCATGGATGTGTGAAATTCAAAGCTGCTGAATCGCGCTTGCCGTCGCCGGTTCAAAAGTCGTCACACAACTCGCCGTGTTTGTGTTCGGGATTGGGAATCAACTTTTGATTTCGGCAATCCATCACCCAATCCAAATCTTCCAGCGGAATCTGGCCGATGATGTTCGGGAGCGAATCAGGAACTTCCACCACGTCGAACCGGCCCGTACGGCCCTGGATTTCCAGCGCGACAAGCGAAAAGACGGTCCGTGGTTCGGAGCGGTTTGACATGGTGCGCGATTTGATCTCGCCGATGGGATGAAGGCCGAGTTGCTGGATCACGGACTTCTTCAAATAGAACTTCACCGCACCGGTGTCCGCGAGCGCGTCCGTTTCAACCGTGCGCGGCGATTCTTTTCGCGCCCCCATCGTCTGCATTTCGGAATCCAGCCAATTGGTGACCTTGATGCGCGCGGTGACTTTGCCCATATCGGTTTCCACAAGGTTAAGTTAGTGCTTCCAGGTTGCCTGGCAAGAGTCTGGCCTCAGTGTTGCCATTTCCAAGCATTTTTCTGTTCGTCGCGAGGGATTCAAATCAAGAACAAGATTGAACAAGATTAAGATTAAGCCCGAAGTATGCAGTTGGATTTTGGGAGCACACGCGTCACGCGTGTTACCGACGGCGTCACGCCGTCGGCCTCGTGCCCACTCTTTGTTCACTAATGGGTTGGGGAATTAGTGAAACGAAGTTTGCGGCGCGACGCCGCAAACCACACGCCGGAGGCGCGTGCTCCCCGTTTTCCACTGCATTGGTCCGGTTAAGACGTTGTCCCGAAACGGCTGGCGTGCTGTTTGAGACTTTCGATTGACTGCGGCGAGGATTTTGCTACGGTTTGGCCGTGCAACGGTGCAGTCAGCAAGTGAGCAACGCCTTGGGCGGCCAGTATTTTTATTTTTACTTTTGGCCGACGGGCGCGCACTTGCGGCTGCGATAAACTCTGAATTACAAAAAATCGCCGCAGGTCGCCACGCCGCCTGCGGCTTTTTTATGCCCCGCAGCGTGCGATCCGGCCAACCCATGAAAAACCTATGATCATCGTGCTCAAACCGCGCATCTCGAAGAGGGACGAACGCGCCGTCCTCAAGGAGATTCGCAAGCTCGGCTACACCACGCACGTCATGCGTGGCGTGGCGCGCACCGTTATTGGCGCCATCGGCGACGAACTGACGCACGCCAATCTCGAAACGCTCACCGCGCAGTTCCCGCGCGCCGTAGAGAGCGTCATGCCGATCCAGAAGCGCTACAAGCTGGTCAGCCGCGAGGCGCATCCTTCAAATTCCACGGTTCGGGTGCGCGAGCACGCCATCGGCGGAAAAAAACTCCATGTGATGGCCGGCCCGTGCTCGGTCGAGAGCGAGAAGCAATTGCTCACCTGCGCGGAAGTCGTCGTCAAAGCCGGCGCGACGGTGCTGCGCGGCGGCGCGTTCAGCAACCCGAGCTTGAGCCCCGACAGCACCTGCGCGGAAGTCGTCGTCAAAGCCGGCGCGACGG
>CAZNOE010001195.1:0-1776 GCA_964574525.1 uncultured Bifidobacteriaceae bacterium | reverse complement strand
GGGTATCGGGACTGACTTCCGGATTTATTTGCCCGTTTCGTCGCAGGCGGTTTCGCAGCGGGTCCACGAAGACCAGTCGCAAGTCCAGGGTGGCAATGAAACGATCTTCCTCGTCGAGGACGATGCCGCCGTGCGCGGCACCGCACGGCACATCTTGGGGCGTTACGGTTACAAGATCATCGAAGCCACGTCCGGCGCCGAGGCGCTCAACTGTGGGGCAAACTGCAAGGGAACGTGGACCTCGTGCTCACCGACATCATCATGCCCGATGGCGTCACGGGCCGGGAACTGGCCGATCAGTTGCGGGTGAAGCAACCCGGCCTCAAAGTGATCTTCACGAGTGGCTACACCCTGAATCCCGGCTCCGCCGAAAACGAGTTCCGCGAGGGAATCAATTTCCTGCAAAAGCCCTATCCAATCCGTACTCTGGCGAAAGTCGTCCGCGATTGTCTCGACGGTAAGTCCTGAGAAACCGGCTTGGAGTTACAAGATCGGAAACAGCCTCATCTGCCAGCGTCCAACCTGCGTTTTTTCCTTCATCTCCTTCCAGCGGACGGCCATTCTCAAAACGTGCAATCGCTCAGCCACGAGGACATCCGCCGCGCCGTTCGCGCCGCACTTGCCGAAGACATCGGCAGCGGCGACGTGACGACGCTGGCCACGGTCCCGGTAACTGCCCCCGCGGTCGCCGTTATGCGTGCGCGCGAACCGCTCGTCGTGGCGGGGCTTGCCCTCGCGGAAGCAGCCTTTCGTTTACGGTCGCGCGCCGTCCGCATCAAACGCCTCGCCCGCGATGGGCAACGGGTCGCGGCGGGCGCGCGTTTGTTGGAAATCTCCGGCGCCGCTCGCGCCATCCTGAGCGCCGAGCGCGTCGCGGTGAATTTTGTTCAGCGGCTTTGCGGTGTGGCGACGCTGACCGCGCAATTCGTGGATGCGATCAAAGGCACGCGGGCGCAGATTCTCGACACGCGCAAAACAACACCCGGCTGGCGGCGCTTCGAGAAATATGCCGTCGCCTGCGGAGGCGGACGGAATCATCGCATCGGTCTCTACGACATGGTGCTCATCAAAGACAATCACCTGGCGGCGCTGCGCGATGCGAAGCCGAACGCCATTGCCGCTGGTGTCCGGCGCGCGCGCGCGAAATATCCCCAACTTCAAGTCGAAGTTGAAGCCGACACGCGGGAACAAGTCGAGCAAGCCGCGGCCGCCGGCGCGGACATCATCCTGCTCGACAACATGTCGCCCGCCCAGTTACGTGAAGCGGTCAAGGTCATCGCCGGTCGCGCGAAGACCGAAGCCAGCGGCGGGGTGAATTTGAAAACCGTGCGCGCCATCGCGCAGACGGGCGTGGATTTCATTTCCATTGGCGCGCTGACGCATTCCGCGCGGGCGATGGACATTGGCTTGGATTTTGAGACCTGACACCTCGCACCTGGCACTCACCATGACCACCGACGCACAAATTCTTTCGGCACTCCGCGCAGAGAGTGGCTGTGGTGTTTCGGGCGCGGAGCTATCGCAGCAGCTTGGCGTGAGCCGCGCGGCGATCTGGGCGCGCATCGAGGAATTGCGCAAACTCGGCTACGATATCGAAGCCAGCCCGCACCTCGGCTACCGGCTGATCAGCGCGCCGGACTTGCTGCATGCCGACGATTTGATGTCGCGGCTTGGCAAAACGAAAATCATTGGCCGCGACATCCGCGTCTTCGAGCGGACGACTTCCACCAACGACGTGATCGAAAAACTCGCGCGCGATGGCGTGAAGGAAGGCGC
>CAZNOE010001194.1:0-1778 GCA_964574525.1 uncultured Bifidobacteriaceae bacterium | reverse complement strand
GAATAAAATCCACCATGTCTTGCACGGGCGGGAACGAGCCGACGCCGGTCACGTGCGGAAGATGGTTTGTGAATGACTTGCCCGCGCCGGCGGCAATGGGGTCGGAGCAGTAGGTGAACACCACAGGCTTGCGCTTAACCAGGCCGCACGCGCCGCTGATGACCGGCGTGCTCATGGGCAAAATCACGTCAACGTCCAAGCCGTCGAAGTTTTGCAGCATCGCCGGGATGTTGACGATCTCGCCCTGTGCGTGGGAGCGGCGCACCTCCAGATTCTTGCCTTCCTCAAAACCAAGTTCGCGCAAGCCGTCAAAGATGCCGCTGATGCACGAATCGCAGCCTGCCTCGGGTGCAAAATAGGCGAGGCCGATCTTGTAAACGCGGCCGGGCTGCGGCTTGAGGGGACGTGCTTTTGCGGCGGCGGAGGACACGGGCAGGTTCGTGGCGGTGGCGGTGATCCAGCCATTGGCGCGTTTGCGGACCGCGTCGGGGATCGTCCACCGGTCTTTCAGCGAGCCAAGAATCGTGTCGTTGAACAGAAAAACTTCAGGCACAAAATTCTCGACCGGGATGTCGGCGGGATTTTTGCCATCCAGAACATCCGCGACGAGCTGGCCAACGGTGCGGCCCACCTCGACGTAATCAGAGCCGAGATCGAAGAGCGTCCCGCGGCTGACGCCCGGCGGCAGCGAGGTGAACACGGGAATCTGGGCGCGGCGGGCGGCGTTGAGGATAAGCTCCGTCGCCATCGAAACGGTCACGTCGCCACTGATCCAGATGGCCTCGACGCCGCGGGCGATGATCGAGTTGGCCGCTTCGAGCGCGGCGGTGCTGTTCTCCGCGTTTGCCTCCACGAGGGTGAGGCCCATGTCCGCGCAAACCTTGCGGGCCATCTTCGTTTGCGCGAGCGAGTTGGCTTCGGCGGGATTCCAGACGAGACCCACAGACTTGAGTTCAGGCCGCATCTGACGGGCGGTGCGGAAGGTGGTTTCCACCGGTTGCAGGCTGCCGTAGCCGGTGAGATGGGGCGGATGAATTGCGTGGTTCGTGGCCTCAATCCCCACACCCGCGCCGTAGGGATCGGTGACCAGACCGAAGACGTGCGGCGTGCGGCTGCCGACCTTGTTGGCGTTGGCGATGGTTTGCAGGGAAACCGTGCTGAGGCTGATGATGAGGTCATAAGAACCGGTGGTGACGTCCTTCGCGATGGCGTTGGCCGTGCCGATGTCCGCTTCGGCGTTGTAACGCCGGAGTTGGATGCGGTCGCCCTCGGTGTAACCCCGCGCGGCCAGCGACTCGAGCAAGCCGCTTCCGCCTTCCTCGAACACGGGCAGCGACGCGTGCTGAACAAGCGCGATGCGAAAGACTTTGCTTGCGTGGCTCGAACCGCCCAATCCTCGTCGCGCGCGGTTGCGCGAGCCGCGATCCGTGTAAAGCAAAACGCCCGCGGCCAGCGCGATGAGAATCACGCCAAGCGCGAGACGTTTGATGGTTTCCCACATCGGCGACAAATCGTGGTTACAGTGCCGGTGTGTGGTTCGGCGCGATCATCCGACGAGGTTCACTGTCCATAGGTCCGCTGGCGACCGAGCAGGTAGGCGTCAAGCTCGGCATTGTTGGTGAAAACCTTCACGTCCGGCAGGCTTCCCATGATGTCGAAGACTTCCTTGATCTGCGGCTGCAGATTCACGAACGAGGTCTGACCGCCGTGCTGCTTCTGGTGTTTCATCGCCATGAAGAACAGGCGGATGCCGGCGCTGGTCACGAATTTGAGCGCCG
>CAZNOE010001193.1:0-1778 GCA_964574525.1 uncultured Bifidobacteriaceae bacterium | reverse complement strand
TGCGGGACGTGGCTTTCGACGTGAAGATTGGTCGCAGCAGTTGGGTGGCGCTGCGCATCCTGCCATCGTCGCACACGAACCCGATCTGGGTCCAGGTGGGCGGCCAACCGCTTACGCCGAGCCGCCGGAGCGTCGAGTGGTGCTTGAAAGGCGTGGACCGTTGCTGGTCGCAGAAACAGAAGTTCATCAAGCCGGCGGAAATGGAAGACGCGAAGAATGCGTACGATCACGCGCGCAAGGCTTATCGGAAACTCCTGCTGGCCGCCGCCGATGAGTGACGCACTCTCGCTCCCGTAAGTTGGGACGGCCAGTCGCTCACCTCGTCTCCTACAAGGGCCGTCGGCAATTCTTCCGGTTGAACAAGAGTGGACGCGGCGGGCAGCGACGCCGGGTCCTGATTCGCGCCGCGAATGGAACGATCGACGCCGTGCGCCCCCCGGTCAATCGTCAATACTATCTTTTTCGTCAGGCGCACGGCGCATCTCTAACTAACTCTCTCGACGGACTGCTCTAAACCGGAACCACTCAGTTGGTTTTGGGGAGCACACGCGCCCTCGCGTGTTCCGACCGACGCCCTCGTCGGTCGGAGTGAGGCTGACGCAAGCCACCAAATGGTGGGTGATGCGGAGGCCCTCGGTGTTCCGCGAGGGCGCGGAACACGGCACGCGTGGGCGCGTGCGCTCCCCATTTCTACTGCATGGTTCCCGCTCTAAAGCTCCCCCAACTGAACGCGGATCAGGGCTTGCGCAGGCGGAAAAACTGGACGGCGTTGGTCGTGCTGGCGGAGACGCTAAAGACGTCGCCGTTGATGGTGACCACGTTGGTGATCGGTTGCCAGAGGCTGGGGGCGTCAAGGCTGAGAACGCTTTCCACCATGAAGCCAGTGTAGTTGGTCGGCCATTCGAGAAGGGCTTCTGTGGGCGCGGTTTTGGCGACGGTCAACGTCGGCGGCGCGAAGCCGATTGCGTAGGTTAAATCGTCGAAGTAAACGGTCTGGCCGCTGCCATCAATGTGCGTCGTGATGATGCCGAAGCGATTAAAATGGGCGCCGATCTGTTTGTGGCCCGGATCGAGATTGAGCGTCACTGCCTGCCCGTCCAGCGTTACGATGATACTGCCGGTTCCGCCGTTACCGTCAGGATGGTAGTCCAACGTCCAGTCACGCGATTCACCGTCCGGATAAATGTAGGGCGGTGTGGGTGTGCCACGACCGCCGTCGGCCCGCACGCCTTCCTGGTCAACGCCGTACGTCGGGTAAAGGTAAAACCCCTCAGCGCTGGGGCCTTCGATGGCTGCGCCAACAAAGTTCTCCGGCGTCGCGGAGTTCTGGGAATCGTTGTCGCGCATGCTGTCGTCTGAGTGGAAAAAGCCAATCAGAGTGGTGCTGTCGCTGACACCGCGGAGAAACCCGACTTTACCCTCGGCATGCAACGGCTGATTGAGAGACAACGTCTCATTGAGCGGATCGCCATAATAGGCCATGCGGCTTCCGTTAAACTGCACCCGCGAATCGCCGCGAAACGTGTGGCCACCGATCTCGCCCGCGCCCTGTCCGCCGGCAAAGTTCGATCCAGGACTATAGCCGAAATCGAATCGCGGACGAACGTTGGTGGTGATGTAGGTATTGCGGTTATTCCGTTCGTCCCAACCAGGGTCTGAATTGAATGCGTGCGGTTCTCCGTTAATCGTCACGTTGTCCAGCCAGATCTGTCCCGGATCGTCAGCGCTCTTCATGACATTGAGAATACCGAAGCGATTAAACATCGCGCCATCGGCTT
>CAZNOE010001192.1:0-1778 GCA_964574525.1 uncultured Bifidobacteriaceae bacterium | reverse complement strand
CTGGAGGTCCAGACGAGGTTGGTGGAAAGGATTCCATCCTGACTGTCCGTTGCCGCACCGTTGAAAGACACAGCAACGCCGGAATTGTAGCTCGCGCCGGAAACCGGACTGATGATAGAAACGGCGGGTGCCGTATTCGTCGGGGGCGGATTCTGGATCGTGAAACTCACGTTCGTGCTTCGGGACAGTCCGCCGGAATCGGTGGCCGACGCGGTGACGGCATGGGTGCCGCTGCTGAGCACCCGGCTGAAGCTGGCGCCTGTGCCAATTACCCCATCAATGCTGGAGGTCCACACGAGATTGGAAGAAAGATTCCCGTCCTGGACGTCGTTGGCCGTGCCGCTGAAAACCACCGACGCACCGGCGCCAAAGGTCGAGCCGGAAGCGGGACTGGAAATGACGATCGTCGGTGCGGTATTCGGCGGCGGAGCACTTTGGACCGTAAAGCTTACGTTCGTGCTTTTGGACAGTCCGCCGGAATCAGTGGCCGACGCGGTGACGGTGTGGGTGCCGCTGCTGAGCACTTTGCTGAAACTGCCGCCCGTACCGATGACGCCATCAATGCTGGAGGTCCAAGTGAGGTTGGCAGAAAGAGTGCCATCCTCGGCATCTGTGGCGGTGCCGCTGAAAGAAATGGCGGCGCCAGAACTGAAACTTGCGCCCGGCGCGGGACTGGCAATCGTAACCGTCGGAGGAGTATTGGCCGTAGCAGAGGATGCGTCCACCACGTGTAACAACGGTTCATGATAAGTGTCCGGATCGAGCGTGTTGGCAGGACCCCAGGCCGATTGCGGTTCGGCCTTGGCAAGCAATGCTTGCTTGATCGCGGTCACGCCCGCGGCGTTGGCAGCACGGCCGTGCCCGGCGATGTAGAGAGCCGCGGCCCCGGAAACGTGCGCCGCCGCCATGCTCGTGCCGATGTATTGATTACCGTAACCGCCTTTGGACATCAGCGCCGTCGAATAAGTTGTGCCGGGAGCGGCGAGGTCAATCTTGGTTCCGAAGTTGGAATAGAAGGCCAGCGCGTCGTCCCAATTGGCCCCACCCAGTCCACCGGGCTTACCGTCGTTGTCATTCATGGAACTGACGGTAATGACTTCGGGATAGGCAGCCGGAATCGTGTCGTCCGAAGTGTTGAAAGTTCCGTCCGCGCCATACACATTACGCGAGTTGTTTCCCGCTGCCACGACAATGACAACGCCTTTGGCCACACAGTTCTGGATGGCGGTACGCAAGCTTGAGCTGGTGCCGGTAAAGCCCGCGCTGATATTCGCCACCTCGATAGTGGCGGCATTCTGGTTGACATAATCCACCCCGCTGATGAGCGTGGAGACGGTGCCCACCCCGTTATTGTCGAGCACCTTTACGGCCCAGAGCCGCACGCCGGGGGCCGCTCCTACCAATCCAAAATCGTTATCCAATGCACCGGCGATTCCAGCGACATACGTGCCGTGCCCGTAACCGTCATTGCCACCGGAGCCATCGTTGATAAACGTCACGTGGTTCAACACGTTGAGGTCCGGGTGCGAGAGATCAATGCCCGAATCAATGATGGCCACGTCCACATTGACGCGATCATCAATGCCATCAATCTTCGCCGTCGGCGAGCGATTTGCGGCGATGCGACGGACGCCCATGGGGATGGTTTGCGCGAAGGCGAAGACCTGCTGATCCGGCTCGACGAGCTCGACACGAGGATCGTTTTGCAACGCGCGCAGACGAGCGTCGGGAACGGATGCGGCGAATCCGTTGACCGCGGAGGAGTACGTCTGGCGCCG
>CAZNOE010001191.1:0-1780 GCA_964574525.1 uncultured Bifidobacteriaceae bacterium | reverse complement strand
AGTATCTGGCCGGAAACTGTCGTTTTCAGAACCCGTACGGGACGTTGAGTGGTTGCCAATGACGAGGCGCGGCGGAATTTTCTTTCGGTCGCACTCAAATCGCCAAAAGTCTCCGGCGACCGGGACACTGCTCCCGTCAGCCTGGACTCGATGTTTCACGTTTGGCGGACTCAGGCCGCCAGCGCGAGGGTGCCGCCGCGCGCGCGTTGCCGCGCCAGCAGTTCCCGTCCGATGACGTGTAGGTTGTAGCTCATCACACCCAAGCCCACGTAGCGCCGATACCCTTTGATCCCCACGTCCAAACACCGGTTCAGTCCGTGGTGTTCCAAGCTGTTGATCTCGCTTTCCACCGCGCTGTGCTGCTTTCGTAAGGCCACAAACTTCTTTCCGCTTTCGCGTTCCGTTTCCGCGGCGTTCTTCTTCCCGCGTTTGGGCATCACCACCTCCGGCACATAAAGACTCAGCAACTCCCGGTCGACGGCGCGTGTAAAGCCTTTGTCCAAACTCAGACTCGCCACGCTGCCCACTCCGTAGCGGCCCAGCAGCCGGTCCGTCACTGGGATGCTTTGATCTACTTCGGCTTCCTTCAGCAACACGGCGTAGTCTTGAATCAACTGTTGCTGGTCGGTCGCGAGCAGGAGTTTGTGACCCAGTTCCACGTTCGGGCGTTGTTTGCCTTTCTGGATCCATTCGGTGTGCGGCTCGAAGAGTGAAAAGACTTTCTCGTGCGCCGGAATGGTTTCTTCGTTCAACAACCGGCGTTCCACCAGATCCAGATGCTTGTCGAGCATCGCCTGGAAGTAGGCGAGCCTCTCCCAGCGTGTGGCGTCCACGGTCAGGTCGCAGAGTTCGAGCAGGCTGGCCCGCACTTTGGCGGAGAGCGCACCACCCACGGCCAGATACGCGCGCACGGCCGATTTGACGCGGGCTTCCTTGTTCGCCCCGCCGCGATAGACGATCTGGCTGGTGCGGCGCTGGAGGTTCTTGAGTTGCCGCCGCCATTGCTTGAACTTGCGCCAGCCGGGCAGCGTGTAGCCGGAAGCGAGAAGCCCTTCCACCAAGTCCACGCACTTGCGGCCCGCGTCCCAGAGCAGGTTCAAGTCGGTGGGGAAATGCACATCGGTCTCTAACACGTAGCTGTCCACTTTGATCTCAAGCGCCGCGCCGGGCGCGCCGCCTTTTTTTGCGAACACCTCGCGTCCGGCGGCGGCGATGCGCGCATTGATCGCTTGGAGCAGTTCGTCGTCGAGCAACGCGACGTTGTCCCGCAGCGTTTGATGGCCGAAGGTTTTGTTCTCCTCACCCCACGGCGCAGCGGGCACTTCGAGCATCTGGCGCACGAGGGAATCGTAGTTGGCGATGTGTTCCATCCGATCCCAGTCCGCGTCCAGTCCCAATCGCACGACCCCGAGCACGAGGATCTGCCACAAATTCATGCCCGTGCGCCCGGTCGCTTTCTTATCGGCGCGAACCGCCGCTTCGAGCAGCGCCAAAATCTCGGCCTTGAGTGTGGGGTGCATCCAAATCCACTGAAGACCGGCGAGGATCGGCGGGAGTTCATCGCGGCTCTTGAGCGGCAGACGAATCTTTTCGATGGGTGTCAGTTGCAGATCAGGCTGGGCTTGGAAGTGATGGCGCATGGCGGAAAATAAACGCGAATGATGCAGGGTCAGACAACGAAATCCCCGCAAACATTCAATCCCGACGCCAACATTCGCGCACCCACTTCACCACAAAACCCAATGACCGCACAGGTGGCGTGCGTTTCTTTTCAATCACT
>CAZNOE010001190.1:0-1781 GCA_964574525.1 uncultured Bifidobacteriaceae bacterium | reverse complement strand
GAAAAGAAGCCGGCTGCAAAGCAAAAGGCCGCCAAACAGAAAGCCGCGGTCGACGCAGGCGCGCCGCTGTCATCGCCACTCGGCAACCGTTGGGAAATCACGGATGCCAAGCTGCACCGCGACTTCCCTGCGCTGGCGATGGACGCGAACGGCGCGGCGTGGATCGCCTTCATCGAACACGACGGCAAGGTGGATGTGCTCAAGCTGGCGCGCAAGACAGCGCACGGATTGGAAAGCATCGCGACGCTTTCGGAACCGGGCGTGGTTCATCAGCCGGCCATCGCGTGCGGCGCCGATGGGGCGGTCTGGAGTTTCTGGGGACAGGTAGATGCGCGCAACATCGTGACGCTGCGCGCGCGCCGCTTCGCCAGCGGGAAACTTGATGCGCCGCTTGTACTCGCCGCGTCAGAAGCCAGCGACACGTTTGCGGACGCGGGCACGGACCACACGGGGCGCGTGTGGGTCGCGTGGCAGTCAATGCGTCGCGGACAGGGCGACATCTTCACGCGCTGGCTCGACCCGAAGTCAGGCAAGTGGTCGAAGGAAATGGCCGTCAGCAAACCCGAAGGCGGAAACTGGGAGCCGCGCCTCGCTTTCGACGATCGTGATGGCTCGTGGGTCGTGTTCGATTCGTCGCACGGCGGAGAGTTCAACCTCTACCTCGCGCACGTCGCGTTGGATGGCAGCGTGACGCAGATGCCGCTCACCAGTTCGCCAGAATACGAAGCGCGCGCGAGCATCGCCGCCACGAAGGACGGCAAGAGGCTGTGGATTGCCGCCGAGCGCGGGCGACGGCAATGGGGCAGGGAGTTGCGGGGTCACGTCGGCGAGACCGGCCTCAATGGACAGAAGCGCATTCTGCTCGGCGAGTTCGACATTGCCTCGGGTAAGTTTACCGAAGTAGCCGTGCCCGCCGACGGCAAGCCCGCACCGCGAAGCGTCGTCGAAGTCAATCTCCCCGTGGTCGCCACCGATGCGGCCGGCAATCCATGGATCGCGTATCGCTTTTACTCCGAGAACCGCTGGCTGATCGCCGTGACGAAATACGACGCGGCGGCGAAGTCGTGGGCGCAGCCGATGGAAGTCCCGGACAGTTCGTTCGGGCAGGATCGCCATTGCACGCTGACGCGAAACGGCGACCGGATGTTGCTCTGTTGGGCCAGCGACAAGCGCGAGACCAAGGCCGTTCTCGTCGCTGGCGTTTATCTCGCGGAACTCAATCGGAAGTTCACGCCTTATCAGCAACCGGCACTGAAGATCACGATGCTGCCCGAGCCGGAACCGTATTTGAACCCGGCCACGCCTGACCGGCCGCGCGACCAGCATCACACCTGGAACATCGGCGGGAAGAAATACACGCTCGTCTTCGGCGACCTGCACCGGCACACCGACTTTTCAAACTGCCGCTGCGGTCAGGACGGCTGCGTCCTCGAACATTTCCGCTACGCCTACGACACGGCGGAGCTTGATTTCATGGGCACGTCCGACCACACGGACGCCGCGAAGAAATACGATCCCTACGAGTGGTGGCAGACGCAACGGCTGGTGGACGTGTTCTATGCACCGGGAAAGTTCACCTCACTCTACGCCTACGAGCGCGAGCAGAAATATCCGTGGGGCCACCGCAACGTTGTCTTCCCGCAGCGCGGCGGGCCGATTGTCTATATCAACCGCAAACTCTACGAAGCGTCGCCGTGGAACGCGCTTTACCCCGTGTCTCCCGGCGCGGAACAAATCACGCCGATGGAATTATGGGACGTGCTCGGCAAATACGGCCAGCC
>CAZNOE010001189.1:0-1782 GCA_964574525.1 uncultured Bifidobacteriaceae bacterium | reverse complement strand
GGCGAACGGCCAGTTTCTGTTCACGCTCAGCGGACGGACGAACATTGACTATGTGGTCGAAGGCTCCACCGACCTGCGATCCTGGGTGCCGGTACTCACGAACAACGACATTTGTGCCACCCGCTTGATCGGCGTGAGCGCGCCGCAGAGCCGGCGGTTCTACCGCGCATTCACCATGTGGCAAGAGTGAATGGGGTGATGGGGAAACCAAGACTCCAATCCTCCAGAGCACTCCGTCCGCATTATTTTTCTACGGCATCTGCCCCCGGTAGTACCGCTGCGCCGCTTTAGCAGGGATCGTGTCGGTGAACTCGATCATTCCGGTCGGATTCTCCAGAGTGGTAAGCGTTTCCCAATCCGTCAGAGCGTTTCGCCAGCTTTTCGCTTTCGCCAGCCGAAGCATGTTGCTACAAAGCGGTCATGCCTGCGAAGCTCACCCTCGGATTTCTCGGCACGGGAAAAATGGCCACGGCGCTGGCGAAAGGTTTCATCCGCGCCGGTCTCGTCGCGCCGAAACAAATCTTCGGCAGCGATCCGGTCTCCGCCGCCCGCGTCTCGTTCGGCAAGGAAACGGGTGCGCGAATCGCCACCAGCAATGCGAAGCTGGCTGAACTCGCCAGCGTACTGATCCTCGCGACCAAGCCCGACCAGACTGCCGCAGCGCTGGCCGACATCCACGAGCAATTCACACCGCGCCATCTGCTCATCTCCATCGCCGCCGGCGTGCCGATTGCGAAATTGGAAGCGGCCCTGCCACCGCGCGCGCGCGTCATTCGCGTCATGCCTAACACCCCGGCGCTTGTCGGTGCGTCCGCCACCGGTTTCGCGCCCGGCAAGAACGCCACGCGCTTCGACGGCGAACTGGTGCGCCGATTATTCTCCGCTGTGGGCATCGCCTTTCCACTCAAGGAATCGTTGCTCGACGCAGTGACAGGCTTGAGCGGCAGCGGGCCGGCGTATGTTTATTTGTTTATCGAGGGTTTAAGCGACGGCGGCGTTGCTTCCGGCCTTCCGCGTGACGTCGCGACGAAGCTCGCTGCACAAACCGTGCTCGGCAGCGCGAAGATGGTTTTGGAAACCGGCATGCACCCCGGCGCACTCAAAGACATGGTCACCAGTCCTGGCGGCACGACCATTGAAGGGTTGCACGAACTGGAGAAGGGCAAACTCCGTGGCACCGTCATCAGCGCCGTGCGCGCGGCAACGGAGAAATCGCGGAAGCTAGGCCAAGGCTGAGCATGAACACGAGGATGGAGAATGGAAGGTGGATGATGGCGACGGAATCAGTCGTTGCGCGTATTGTTTCCATCCTCCATCTTCCATCCTGTATCATCGCCCGATGAACCTTCCTCCTCCAACCGAACGTCAGGCGCGCCTCATCTGGACTGCGCTCACCGGTTTGGCTATCGCCACGCTCGTCACGCTGATTGTGGCGCTGGTGTGGGGACTGGGCCGCGTGTTGCACGTGCTGGCGCCGGTGCTCTGGCCGGTGGCGGTCGCAGGCGTGCTGGCCTGTCTGCTCGATCCGGTTGTGGATTTTCTCATCTGCAGAAAGGTGCCGCGCACACGGGCGATCGTATTCGTGTTTATCCTGGCGTTGGTGATCGTGGTTGGATTGCTCGCGAGTGTCGTGCCGCAACTCGTCGTCGAAGCGCGTGACCTCGCGGCCCGCACGGCAGACCTCAAGACCGAACTTCCCGAGAAAGCAAGCGACCTCGCGGCTAATCCGCCGAAGTGGCTGCCGAAATCATTCGTGCCCGCGTTGCGCGCCTACAGCGAGAG
>CAZNOE010001188.1:0-1783 GCA_964574525.1 uncultured Bifidobacteriaceae bacterium | reverse complement strand
TTGCCGCACTGATCCCGTTCAGCGCCGCCTTTTCCTTATCAATCACGAATCGCGCTTTCGGCTGATCAGCCTCGATATACCAATCCGTGTCCACGACCCCGGGCGTATTCTTGAAGACTTGGATGACCTTGTTTGCCAGCGCGAGCCGACTCTCCTCGTTAGGCCCATAGATTTCTGCAACCAGCGTTTGAAGCACCGGCGGGCCGGGCGGCACTTCGGCGACGGCGACGCGCGCTCCATATTTTGTGGCAATTTCGGTGACGCGTGGACGGATGCGCTTGGCGATGTCGTGGCTTTGGGCCTTTCGCTCGCCTTTGGAGACCAGGTTGATTTGCACGTCCGCGATGTTCGCGCCTCGACGCATGAAGTAATGGCGCACCAGTCCATTGAAGTTGAACGGTGACGAGACGCCCGCGTAAATCTCATAGTCAGTCACCTCCGGTTCGACGCGCACAGCGGCGGCGATTTCGCGCGCGCACTGCGCGGTGTCTTCCAGCGCGCTGCCTTCCGGCATGTTGAGGATGATTTGGAATTCGCTCTTGTTGTCGAACGGCAGCATTTTGACCTTCACCCAACCGATGCCCACCAACGCCATGGCGCCGAGGAGCAAGCCGACGATGCTCGCGAGAAAAAAGTAACGCCATTTTCGTTCCGCAATCATCGGCCCCATGACACTGCGATAGAGCTTCGTGAAGAAATCCTCCGGATGCGCGGAATGCGGTTGCGCTTGGCCGTCCTGAGGCGGGATGGGCGAGCCTTCGGTCAGACGCGAATACTTTTTCCCCCAGCGCAGGATGCGAATCGAAGCCCACGGCGTCACGATGAAGGCAATCGCCAGCGAGAAG
The DNA here is from genome assembly GCA_964574525.1 of uncultured Bifidobacteriaceae bacterium. GTDB lineage: Bacteria > Verrucomicrobiota > Verrucomicrobiia > Limisphaerales > JADLHS01 > WYBW01. The sequence continues at coordinate 938 of CAZNOE010001188.1, read as the reverse complement.
AACATGGCCGCTCCCGACCCGACGGGGATGGGCCGCATGTAAGGCCCCATGAGTCCACCCACGAAGCCCATGGGCAGCACCGCTGCGATCACGGCGAACGTCGCGAGTATGGTCGGGTTGCCGACTTCGTTCACTGCTTCGACGGCGATGACCGACCAGTTGCGGCCTTTGTTCTGCGGCAGATGAAAATGCCGCACGATGTTCTCGACCACCACGATGGCGTCATCCACCAGAATGCCGATGGAGAAAATCAGGGCGAAGAGCGTGATGCGGTTGAGGGTGTAGCCGTAGAGATAGAAGACCAGCAGCGTGAGCGCCAGCGTGGACGGAATGGCGATGGCTACAATGCCCGACTCGCGCCAGCCCAACGTCAGCAAAATCAGCAGCGACACGCCAATCACCGCGATGCCCACGTGCAACAGCAGCTCGTTCGATTTCTCCGCCGCCGTCTCGCCGTAATTTCGCGTGATGGAAATTTCGACATCGTTCGGAATGGTTCGCCCCTTGAGCGCGTCAATCTTCTTCAACAGCTGATGCGCGACCGAGATGGCGTTTGCGCCGGGCCGCTTGGCAATGCTCAACGTGACGGCGGGGTGTTCAAAGTAGGGCGGGCGTCTCGCCTGCCCCTTTTTCATCGCCTCGCTGTCGCTCGGCTGGGCAGGCGAGACGCCCGCCCTACCTTCACCGAAGAACACGTATTGAGTCGGCTCTTCCGCGTCGTCCTTGATTTCCGCGACTTCGCGCAAGTAAACGGGTTTACCCTCGACAACACCAACCACCACGTTGCCCGCGTCCTGCGCGGTGGACAGGAAACCGCCGGTCTCGACTATCACTTCACGGTTGTTGCTGGTCAACCCGCCGGCGATGGTCTGCCGGTTGGCCTGGGTGAGCATCGGCGCGATTTCCACCGCGCTAAGATTACGCGAGGCGAGCCGGAG